>JANQLH010000241.1 GCA_028280735.1 SAR324 cluster bacterium
GTTCAGAAAAGACTCCGGAAATTGAAAAACTGCTGTCACCAACCATTACATACCTACAGGCCGATATTTCCAAAGGTGCGGAAGTGAGAGCTTTGGTGGATCAAATTCAGCGTGAGTTTGGAGCATTAAGCGGTATCATCCATACGGCCGGAGTACTGCGGGATTCTTTTCTGATTATTAAAACTACCGAGGAACTGGAACAGGTTTTGGCCCCAAAGGTTGTCGGGACCCAGCTGCTGGATGAAGCAACAAAAACGTTAGATCTGGATTATTTTGTTCTGTTTTCATCCCTAACAGGTGTTATGGGCAACCTGGGGCAGGGGGATTACGCGTATGCCAATCGTTTTCAGGATCATTTTGCAGTCTACCGGGAACAATTACGAGCAAGAGCTGAAAGAAAGGGGAAAACAATCTCCATTCAATGGCCGTTCTGGAAAGATGGGGGTATGCAGATGAGCGATGAGCTTATCCGCTCCTTAAACGAGACATCAGGTACCCGGCCCATTGAGACAAGTGAAGGGATAACAGCATTTGAAACAGCTCTGCAGCATGCTCAACCGGTTATAGCTTTTGTAAAAGGCGACGGTTACCACATTCGCAATGCATTTCAATTGAAATCAATTGATCAGAATGTTAACGCTCCTGAAATCAAAACGGATGGACAACTTCCGGATCTTCCCTCCGAGGAATTGAGACAGGGTGTGGAAGAACAGATCAAAACCGCGGTGTTTAACGTCCTGGGTGTAGAAAAAGAAAACATTCATATGGATGTTGAGATCGGTGATTACGGATTTGATTCCATCAATTTCGTTTCACTGGGAGAGCAACTCAGTGCCTTGTTGGAAATGAAGATCACTCCGGACATCTTCTACGAACACACATCTTTTGAATCATTTGTGGATTTTCTCTGTGAATCCCGGGGCGAACACCTGAAAAAGGTGCTTTGCATCGATCAAATATCTCAGGAAATATCTGAACCAGTCAACAAAACTGCTCCTCAGCAATCATCTGACAAGAACAGCACTTCAATCCAACATGCCTCGGAGCCGATAGCGATTATCGGTATGGAAGGACGGATGCCAAAATCGGAGAATCTTGTTGAGTTTTGGAAACACCTTGAAGCGGGAGAAAGCCTGATCTCCGAAATACCGAAGGATCGGTGGGACTGGAAAGAAGTGTATGGGGACCAACACAAGGAAAGCAACAAATCGAATATCATTTGGGGAGGTTTTCTGAACGAGGTGGATAAATTTGATGCCAAATTCTTTGGTATTTCTCCTCGGGAAGCTGAGCTGATGGACCCTCAGCAGAAACTGTTTATCGAAACAGTCTGGAGAACCATTGAAGAAGCCGGATATAAACCCTCCGATTTTGCCGGCAGTAACACAGGAGTATTCCTGGGAGCCACCGGGTTGGATTTTCAGGACACTCTCAAGGAACACGGTTCGGATATAGATGCGCATACGGCAACAGGCATGTCTCCCTGCCTGATTCCAAATCGTGTGTCTTATTTGTTTAACTGGCATGGTCCCAGTGAACTGATCGATACGGCTTGTTCCAGTTCTCTGGTGGCGGTTCATCATGCTGTGGAAGCCATTCAAAAAGGTCAATGCGAGGTGGCTATTGCCGGTGGAACCAACATTATTACCAGTCCATCTCCGTATATCGCCTTCAGCAAAGCCGGCATGCTTAGTCCGGATGGCAAGTGCAAAACCTTCGATAAGGATGCCAATGGTTATGTTCGCGGGGAGGGAGTAGCGGCTATACTTCTGAAACCGCTTTTCAAGGCCATCGCTGATAATAACCACATTCATGCAGTAATCAAATCAGCTGTGATCAACCATGGTGGAAGGGCAAATACCCTAACCTCGCCGAATCCTAATCTTCAGGCACAACTGTTGATTGATGCTTATGAAAAAGCAGATGTGAATCCCAAAAGCATTGATTACATTGAAGCACACGGAACCGGCACAAGCCTTGGAGATCCGGTGGAAATTAACGGTTTGAAAAAGGCGTTTCAGCACCTCTATCGGCAATCAGGCGTGCAACCGAACGAAACTCCTCATTGCGCTTTGGGCTCGGTTAAAACCAATATTGGCCATTTGGAAACAGCGGCAGGGATTGCAGGAGTGGTTAAAGTACTTTTGGCCATGAAGCACGGGAAGATTCCTGCCAGCGTACATTTCAATGAGATCAATCCTTACATCGATCTATCCGGTTCACCTTTTTATATCGCTGATAAAACCAGGGATTGGCCGCGGAATAGTCACACCGGCAATCCATCAGCTCGTCGGGCTGGGGTCAGCTCCTTTGGTTTTGGCGGAACCAACGCTCATGTAGTTCTGGAAGAGTATGAAACTGTTGGAAAGATCAAAACCGAAATAACAACTAGCTGCCTTTTGACCCTTTCTGCGGCAAGTGAATCCCAGTTAAGAATCACGGTCGGTCAATTGCTGGCGTTTATCAAAAAGGAGGCAAAACCGGTTTCAGGGAAACAGCCTGTATCAACAGGTATTACTGATTTGTTGGCAAAAGAGATTAGAACCCAGTTAGCCACGGTGTTTGAAATCGAACAAGATGACTTGGATGTTGACACCACATTGAATGATTTAAGAATCGATGTTATCCAATTGTCGTCCCTGAAACAGGCATTGATCAAGAAGTTAGGTTTTGAGATGCGTCTGGGCCAGTCAGTAACCAGTCTGACCATTCGGGAACTGGCCAATGAGCTGACTCACATTCACAAAAGCCAACTGGATGCCGTTTTTGAAGAAGAAACCGGAGGACAGAAACCAGGGATGAGTTATGAGCATATCGATCTGGCAGATATGGCATATACGCTTCAAGTTGGAAGGGAAGCTATGAACCGGCGTCTGGCTTTGGTCACCAACTCCGTGGCGGATGCTGTCGACAAACTGGAATCCTGGTTGGAAGGAACCGATGTTACAGGAATGAGCGATTTTTACCGTGGAGAGGGGAAATTAAAGCAATGGTGGAAAACAGCAAAACCAGGTGAACAAAACGACAAGCGTATCCTGCAGTTAATAGCAGAAAACAATCTTCAGGAACTGGCTAAACTCTGGACAGAGGGAGCGGATGTTGACTGGTGTCCTTTGTATCGCAATAACGAGCACCGAAGAATGTCTCTGCCCACAACCCCGTTTCTTAAAGAGCGATTCTGGTTGCCGATAGCCGAGAAAGCGACTGCCGGGTCAGAATCGGAACAACAGCGTCTTTATTTAGCCAAGAGCTGGCGGCCTTCTCGTCCTTCCGGATCAACAGGGGAATCTGGAAAAGTCGCGATTCTTAGATCCATGGAGACTTTTGGTCTGGCGAACGAGCTGGCAAATCACTTCAGAGATGCATTCATCCTGGACACTGAAAATCCGATTGACAGTCTCAAAGAGGCTATTAGCCAAGTTGACGGCTGGATCGATCTGGTGGGATGCAGTTCCAGTGAAGAAACTTCCCTGGAATGGATTCCCTTGCTTCAGGAATTGATAAGTAAAACCGGACCAAAAGAGCTGCGAATTCTGGGAGTAACCCACGGATTAGAGAGTTACCAAAATTCGGATGCCAACCTGGTCGGATCACATCGAGCCGGTCTTTATCGGATGTTGCAGGGTGAATATCCACATCTTGTTGCTTCTCACCTGGACCTTGATCCGGCTGTTATCCATGTTGTGGAACTGGCAAAAACCATTGCCGATGAATACAAAACGAGAACCCGGGAACTTGAGATTTGTTACCGCAACAAAGAAAGATTTGCTGCAACATTGAAGGAAATAACCCCGAAAATCCCAGGTGCGACTGATATAACATTTAAGGAAAACGACGTTTTGCTGATTACCGGCGGTACCAGGGGTTTGGGAATGCTGAGCGCTTTTCATTTTGTTGCCGAACACGGGGTAAAAAAGCTGGTTTTGACCGGTCGGGAAGCTTTGCCTGCAAAGGATCGTTGGTATGATGACACTTTGTCTCCCGAAATTAAAGAGAAGATCCGCAGCATACAAAAATTGGAAGAGGCCGGCATTCAGGTGGAAGCTTTGGCGTTACCACTGGATGATCCGGATTTAATTCGATCTGAATTGAAACGGATTTCTGAAAGCATGGGGACAATTTCAGGACTGATCCATGCTGCCGGGACTGTCAATTTTGAGAACCCATCGTTTGTGAGAAAGTCACTCTCAGCATTTCAATCGGTTTTACAGCCGAAAGTTACCGGTCTGAACAACCTGCTTTCGACACTTGAATCGTCCTCCTTACGCTTGGTGGTGCTGTTTTCCTCGGTTTCAGCTCAAGTCCCTTATTTAGCCGCCGGACAAAGTGATTATGCTATGGCCAATGCGTATATGGACTATGTGGCACAGTCTTCCAACCTGCCTTGCCCTGTTATCAGTATCCAATGGCCAAGCTGGAGAGAATCCGGCATGGGAGAGGTTCAGAGTCCTGCATATGTTCAGTCGGGTCTCCTGACACTTTCCGATAAACAGGGGCTGGAGATATTGGATCAGATCATCAGTCGACCTGAATACCCAGTGATTATGCCTGCGATTGTTCATCCCGGTGTGTACTCAGTGGATAAGCTGAATCAGAATAGGATTGAAGTAACCCGGGAAGCCTTCTCTCGCACCCAGGCTCAGAAAATGCCCACCATTAAAAAAATTGCGTTTTTTCCGGATCAAAACTGGTTAGCGGGGTTGTTTGCCAAAGAATTACGTATGGATTCCCATGAGATTGATCCCAAGACACCGTATCAGGATTACGGTGCAGATTCTATTCTCTTGGCGGAGATTTCCCGGCAAATAACCCGGGAAACGGGTCTGGAGATCGATCCTTCCATCGTGTATGAACACACAACCATCGAAAAGTTAGCTGTTTGGCTGGAACAGAAACTGGGTGGGTTACAATCGGCGCAACCTATCCCGGCGGTAACACAGACTCAACAACCACCAAAAAGTCAGTCTGTAGAACTTACCTTGGATCGGCCTTATCCAGCAGTTAACGGACAGGATGATAAAATCGCTGTGGTTGGGATGTCCTGCCGATTTCCCGGCGCTGCCGACCTGGATCAATATAGACAATTACTGAAGGAAGGACGAAGTGCCATCATGCCGGTTCCCAAGGATTGTTGGGGAATTGAAACGCCTTATTATGCGGGGCTTTTGGATGACATCTATGGTTTTGATCCCGAATTTTTCTTTATTCCCAAGGAAGATGTTCAGGTGATGGATCCCCAGGCCCTGGTGATTTTGGAAGAAAGTTTAAAGACTTTTTATCACGCGGGTTACACCCACCAGGAAATCCAGGGAGGTCCGCTGGGAGTATATATAGGTGCGCGAAGCCAGCACAAACCTGATATGGCGATGCTGGAAAAAGCACGAAATCCTATTTTGGCAGTAGGGCAGAACTATCTGGCAGCGAATATTTCACAGTTCTACAATTTTCAGGGGCCCAGCCTTGTGGTCGATACGGCTTGTTCTTCGGTGTTGGTAGCCATGAATCTTGCGGTACAGTCACTTCAGAGTCAACAGATAGATGGAGCCCTGGTGGGAGGAGTCAGCTTACTTACCAGTCCCTATTCACATCAAGTGTTTGAAAGACGTAATCTGCTGGCACCCGATCATCAATTCCATATCCTGGACCAGCGTGCATCCGGGATTGTTCTGGGCGAAGGGGCCGGTATGGTCTTGCTTAAGAGGCTTTCCCGGGCGCAAAAGGATAACGATACCATTTACGCTGTTATAGAGGGAATTGCGATAAACAATGATGGTAGAACTCCCGGACCTGCCACACCCAACATTGAAGCTCAAAAAAACGTAATGCGTCTGGCATTGGAGCAGAGTGGGACTGACGCGATGGATATTGAATATATCGATGTCAACGGTTCCGGATCAGAGGTGACCGATCTCCTGGAGCTCAAGGCAATTGAATCGGTTTATCGTCCTTTCAACTCAAAAATCTGTGAACTCGGTTCCATGAAGCCCAACATTGGACACCCATTGTGCGCAGAAAGCATTGCCAGCTTCATCAAAGTCGTATTGATGCTTAGTCACAAGTTTATGCCTCCGTTTCTCTCGGGGCAGAAATCATTGAAACACTATCCTATTTCATCTTCACCGTTCGAGCTCTGTCGAAAAAACAGGGAATGGGAAGGATCACTAGCAGCACTAAATTCATTTGCAGATGGCGGTACGAATGCACATGTAATCCTTAAATCACCCTATTCACTATGAAACAACCGATAATCAATAAACGCTGCATTCTCCGAGGAGAAACATTATGAATCAAGGGTCTCAACAAAAACGTTCTTCATTGCCAATTCCCGGTCTTAAGAGAATTGATGTCAGGACCCTGCAGGAGCAGCAAAATAAGGACACTCAACAAACCGTTCAACAGGCTGACGCTCTTAATCATGATTTTTCCAGATCCAGTATCTGGTTTGGAAAGTTGGGTGAAGACCACCCGATATTCAAAAATCATAAAGCCTATGAGCAGTTGTTGCTCCCGGGACTTGCCTATGTTGATATTATATATCAATGGTTTGCGGAACTCGGTTATGCGTTTCAACTTCTGGAAATCAAGAATCTTTCCATTTATAAACCCTTGGCAATTACCGGAAACCAGGGTGTTGAACTGGCCATTGAGGCAAAAACCAAATCACAAGGAGTATGGAGCCTGGGAGTTTACAGTAACCATACCCAGGGTGAAGCCGCTAAATCCAGATCCATGTTTATTTCAGCGGAAGTGCACTTGGTGGAACCCGTAAAATTTTCCGAAACAGTAGATTTCAATGCAATTCAGTCCAATTGTAACCATCCAATAGATTTGGAAGAGCTATATCGCGGAAACAGGGCACAAGGTCTGGTGCATACGGATGTCATGAAAGGGGATGGCCAGGTTTATTTCTTAGATGATGAAATCTGGAGCCATATTTTTGTTGAAGCAAATTCGCGATCAAGTGCAAACAGCTACCTTTTTCATCCGGTTTTAATTGATGGCAGCGGTATTGGAGCAGGAAAGGTTTTCTCCGAATTGGTTGATGGGGAAAAGCGATTGTATTTACCCATCCACTTCGAATCTTTTCGTGCATCGGAACGGTTTCAATTATCCTGTAAGACCAGAATCAAAAAATCGTTGATTCAGAAGAAAAACGAACTGGTTGCCTGCACTATGGAGTTTTTTAATGAGGAGAATTGCAAAATCGCGGAACTCAAAAACTTCAACAACAAACTGGTAAGAGAAAGCTCCATGATCAACCAAAATCAGGCGGCTCGCAAACCGGCAGCACATTCCGAACCTCAACCTAAAGCACAGGCATCGGCAATGACTATGAGCGACTTTAATTCAATTGAAGCACTGTTAAAATCCCTTATAGCAGTTCGGCTAGGAAAATCGGCCAAAGAAGTGTCATCAATTTCCGGATATTATGAAATGGGTTTGGACTCCTCCATGCTGATGGAAGTGGTAACGGAACTTGAGTCAAAACTAAACACAAGCCTTCCTCCCACGTTGTTATTTGAATACACAAATATACAATCCCTGGCCGAATACCTGGCAGAAAACCATGGTCAGGGAGAAGCCGTGCCCCGGTCCAATAATTTTGCAACAGCCAATTCATCTCCGGGGAGGAAGAATGTTAAAGAAGTTCCACCTGCTTTTATCAATCAGGCTGTAAGCGGTGAAAGAAAACTCTACGTTCCCAAAGGTGGGAATCAACAGGTTTCAAATGTCTCTTCAAGACCACAGTCAGAAATACCCAATGTGATCAACAGGTTTTCAACTACACCAAAAACAGGATTTAGGGGCATCTCTAACGTTATGGAAACTGCCGGAAATCAAACGGCACATTCCGGTTATTCCCGAACCAGAGAGATGGCTGATATGACTGTACCACCAACCAAAGACATTGCAGTCATTGGCATGGCCGGTAAGTATCCGGGGGCTAAAAACCTAAATGAATTCTGGGAGAACCTGCAGCAAGGCAAAGATTGTGTTACGGATATTCCGGAAGATCGTTGGGATTGGAGGAAATTTGAAGGTGTAAAATTCCCATCAGGAAAATCCGTTTCCAAATGGGGGGGATTCATTGATGATGTGGATTGTTTTGACCCCCTGTTTTTCAGGATTTCGCCCGGTGAAGCAGAGCTGCTTGATCCGCAGGAGAGACTATATTTAGAGGTTTGCTGGGAAGCCATGGAAGATGCGGGTTATACACCTAAAAACATTGTTCCGACAACAGGCAATAACCAGAGACGGATGGTGGGCGTTTTTGTCGGGGTCATGCACAAAGACTATGTTTTGAATGGCAAAGATGCTATTTTGAGCGGTAATAATGTGCCCCTGTCTTTAAACTATGCCCCGATTGCCAATCGCGTTTCCTTCTTTTGTGACTTCCATGGTCCGTCCATGGCGATTGATACGGTTTGCTCATCATCCCTGACTGCAGTGCATTTGGCAGTTAACAGTCTTATACTTGGTGAATGCAAGGTTGCTTTTGCAGGCGGTGTGAATCTGTCAGTTCATCCGGATAAATACGAGTCGTACGGGATGATCAATTTGCATTCCAGTGACGGCCGTTGCCGCGCGTTTGGTGAAGGTGGTGATGGGTATGTCTCAGGTGAAGGAGTTGGTGCGGTTCTGTTGAAGCCCCTGGAAAAGGCGATGGGGGATGGAGACCATATTTATGCAGTCATCAAGGGCAGTAATGTCAATCACGTAGGGTCCGTCAGCGGATTTACGGTACCCAGTCCTATTGCCCAGGCGGAGTTAATAGCGGATTGCCTGGAAAAAGCCAAGGTAGAGCCTGAGAGTATCAGTTACATTGAAACCCATGGTACAGGCACTGCCTTGGGTGATCCCATTGAAATCCAAGGATTGATCAAGGCTTTCCATAGAAACACTGACAAGAAACAGTTTTGTGCACTGGGGTCGGTAAAATCCAATATTGGTCATGCTGAGTCAGCGGCGGGTATCAGCGGTATGACCAAGGCTATATTGCAATTGCATCATAAACAATTGGTACCATCCATCCATTGCGATCCTGTCAACCCTCATTTGAATCTCGAAAACTCACCTTTTTACGTTCAGAAAGAAAATGAAGAATGGAATCCCGAACAAGGTTTACGCAGGGCGGGAATCAGCTCATTTGGAGCCACCGGTTCCAATGCCCATGTCATCCTGGAGGAATTTCATCAGGAAGAGATAATCCGGAAAGAGCTGGAGACTCCTGTGTTGTTGCCTCTATCAGCGAAGACTCGGGAACGGTTACAGGCTTATGTTTTAAAATTGCTGGATTTTATGCAAATGAATCAACATAACATTGATCTACCGTCAATGGCATATACCCTTCAAACAGGCAGACAAGCCATGGATGAACGCTTTGCTGTGCTGGCGGGCAGTATTGATGAAGCCATAGAAAAACTGAAGGAGTTTGTAAAAAAACCGGAACAGGCCACCGGTATTTGGTGTGGTAATATCAATTCGGAAAATACCTTGCTGCGCTTTATTCTGTCAGATGAAGATCTCAAAGATGCTGTTGTACAATGGCTATTAAAGGGAAAATTGAACAAGGTTGCCGAACTCTGGGTTCAGGGATGTGAAATGGAGTGGGAGCTATTATATAAGGATAAAAAGCCTTTGCGTATGAGCCTGCCAAGCTATCCGTTTACCAGGGATCGATATTGGGTGGAAGGTGATGCCGATAAACCTGCTGTCCATATAGATTCCGAGACAAAAGATGTAAAAATTGAAGTCCACTTACCGGATTCGATGGAAGCCGGCCGGACTAATAACTCAAAACACAATAACAACATTGCTTCTCTCGAACCTGACAACAAAAAGGTGCCAAAGACAAACAATACAAAAGCCGTGGAACTGTCAGCTCAACCCAAGGAGACCGAGAAGGTGGATATAAAGGCCCATATCCGGGGAATTGTGGCTTCAACTATCAAGTTAAAACCGGAGCAGGTGCTGTACAACAAAGCATTATACGAATATGGAGTGGATTCAATTATCTTCATGAAGTTAAACAACTTTTTTGAGGAACACTTTGACACCACCTTCACTATGACCGAGTGGGACGAGAAGTGGTCCATCGAACAGATATTCCATGAGTTGGAGAAAAAGGCGGGTGAGCTCAGTTTGAAGTCCATTGCCTCTACCGAGATATCCCGGCAGGTTATGGATTCAGCCGTTGAAGAGGGTGCTTCCCATTACGGTTCTATTGCGAAAGTGACTCGCGAGCAATATCCGTTGTCTTCTACGCAGAAGAGTCTGTATTTCCTCTATCTTTCAGCCCCAAAAGAGCCATTTTACAATATGTCGGTGACTTACCGGCTCACTGGTAAATTGAATGAACTTGCCCTAAAGCAGACCTTAGAGGAGATCATCGATAGACATGATGCTTTGAAAACGAAGTTTGTTCTGGTGAAAGGAGAGGCTTTTCAGACAATTCCGGAAGAAAGTCAATTGGAAATTAAGCAGGCGGATCTGCATGATCTGGCTGAATCAGAGCGCAAACAACGTCTGAATCAGGAACTGTATGATGAATCGTTGCAGGCCTTTGATCTGGAAAATGAGCTACCGATTCGAGCATTATTGATTCGAACCGGAAGCAACGAACACTATTTAAGGCTTACCTCCCACCATATTGTCTTTGACGGCTGGTCCATGGGAGTGTTCTCTTATGAATTTGGTGCATTGTACAATGCTTTTGCCAATGGCCGCCCTTCACCACTTTCACCACTACCGGTTCAATATCCGGATTACGCGGTTTATCAACAGGAAACGCTGCTGACTGCTCCGGATTATTCTCAACACCTGGAATTTTGGAAAGCGAGACTCAAATCAGTGACCAATGGCACCTTGTTGCCTGCGGATCGTGAAAGGGAAGGAAATGTCGGATTTGATGGAGGCACCCTGGTTTTCACCCTGGAAAAAGAAAAGGTGGAACGACTCAGAAAACTGGGTTCCGCAAAACGTGCCTCTCTCTTCATGACTTTGTTGGCCGCATTTCAAACCCTATTGTTCCGGTATACAGGGGATAACGAGATCGTTATCGGTTCTCCTATCGCTAATCGTCTGACAAGCGATTTGGAGCGCATGATCGGCTTTTTTGCCAACACTTTGGTGATGCGAGGGCAATTGCTGGATTACATGTCTTTTGCCGATCTTTTAGACGAGACCAGAAAGATGGTGAAAGAGGCATATGAGCACAAGGATGTTCCTTTTGAAGCCTTGGTGGCAGAACTCAAACCGGAACGAAACAGCAACTTTAATCCGTTCTTTCAGATCGCATTTGTATTGCAAAACGCTCCATTTCAAGAGCTTGAGATGGATGAGCTGACTGTGAATCGATTGGATGATCAGGCACCAAAAGTTCGCTTTGATCTGGAAGTCAATCTTTTCGAAACCGATGGTGCCATTGAGGGATATTTTAATTACCGAACCAGTTTGTTTAAAAAAGAACGAATCGAACGATTGATGGATCATTATGGAAACCTGTTGGATGCAATCCTGGCAGATATGAATACTCCGCTTATCAAACTCCGGTTTTTAGCTGAGGAGGAGCAGGAACCATCAGCAATCAAGTTTGATCAGGCAAAAAAAGACCCGGTTGCAGACGTTGTATCCACACCGTCCGAATCGATCGAATTTGAACGAGGAACTATTTAAAAAAGGAGACTCCCATGGTTAACGATTTACTCAACGAACTAAAGGCGCTTGATATCAAACTGTGGATCGAAGAAGGTCAATTGCAATACCAGGCTCCGCCAGGTGTGTTCAGCGATGAATTAAAAAAACGCCTGGTTGAATTAAAACCACAGCTGTTACTGACTCATTTTTTTAATGATCTTTGTTTGCATCAACTCGTTGAGTGGCAAACAGAATTGACTCCCGAATCCACTGCGGTGAGGCTGGATGATCAATTTGTGACTTACCGGGAATTGAATGAACAGGCTAATCAAATGAGTCGCTTTTTTGAAGATTCCGGAATATCGAAAGGTCAAAGAGTGGGAATATGCTGGGATCATTCGATTGAGGTTGTGACAGCTGTTTTGGCAAGTTTTAAACTGGGTTGCAGTGTCTTGCCAATTTCAGAAACAAGTTCATCGGAGTATATTTCCGGATTATGCAAAGATCACCGTGTTTACCACATTCTACATGGTCCATCAGCCTCCAATTTACCGGAAACCGAACAGATCAGCCTGATCAGTTTGGAGGGGATTGAAGGGGATTTAATGGCATTTGATGAAGACAATCTCAATTGGAAGGTTTCCAACCAGGAACCGGCACTGCTGCTTAATCCCAATAACCAGATCCTGACGCTTAACCATGAAACAATAGTAAAGGAAAGATTGGCTTGGCAACGTGAATTGCCGGGTCGTTCGCAAGGAAATCAGCTTGTCACAACTGCCAAGCATGCCGACACGCGTTGGTTGAGAGAGGTGTTTGGAGGGCTCTGCAGCGGTATGATTGTGATACTTCTCGATCCTGAATCTTTTGAGACCGATCAAGAGTTACCGGCGAAACTGGAAAATGCAGCTGTGGAGCTGTGCTTGACAACTAGCCAGTTAAAACGTTTTATTTCGCAAGCTCAAACCGTAAAAAACAACCCTCGGGAACATGAACTTCAAATTGCAGTTACCGGTGCTCCACTGGGAAATCAGCTGGTGAATGCCGTCATGGAGAAAGCTACTGCCAAACAGGTTACTGTGACATTCATATACGAATCATCCGTTCTTTACCGGGATCTGTTTTACCACCAATTCGAAGGCAGGACGGATTTATCAAAACCACTCCTGGGTCAGCCTGTTCCCGGTTTGGTCGCCCATTTGCTCGATTCCGGAATGAATGAACAACCCGTCGGTATTCCTGGTGAGGTTGCGGTTTCAATTGATCCGTCGATCTATCCCGAATTGAAAATTCAGACGGTCAAATCCGGCCGGAATGAAAGTGATTACTTGTACCTGATTGGTGAAAAAGCTCAAAAGCTAAACAATGGCCTCTTTCAGTACGAAGAGACTGTCCCTCCGGCTGCCTGGCTGGGTGACCAAAAGATTGATTTTCGGTTGATTGAAAATGCCCTGATGGATCACACGGCGGTGGAAGACTGCATCGTCAGGATTCGTGACTCGGAAGAGCGGGGGCAGGTGCCGGTTGTTTATTACACTTCGGGTAAAAGTCTGTCTCGCTCAACGGTCACAGATGCATTAAATCCGCTTCTACCCCGGGAAGTCATGCCTGGTGAATATGTCCCGGTCACGGTGATTCCTAGAAAAGATGACGGATCTATTGATGAACAGGCTCTTGGTAAGATTGTGATTATCGATCAAAAGGCGAAGGAGCGATTATACGACAAGGTCAGGGTCGAATCAGGTGCTGAAGATATCCTTGTGACGGTGGAAGAGAAGCTGATGGAAGCCCCAGTTCTGCATCTTTCCGATATCATGCCGATTCCGCAAAGGATAAATGGAACAAAAGAACAAGCATCAGCTAAACAAACAGCTGAAGATCCGGGCACTGCTACTACTGACGTTCCAGCCTTGGTTGAAGGCGGTCCCCTGGAAAGTGATGAAAACAATCCGACGACATTACAAGATCTTATTCGTAACGCCGCCCGCCAGACTCCGGCCAAAGGTATTTGTTATTACAATGAGGCGGGTGAAAAACAGCTCACCGGGTATCCGGATTTGGTATATGAATCCGAAAAGATCATGTCCGGTTTCAGATCATCCGGTTATTCGCAGGGGCAGGTAGTGGTTTTCCAGCTCACTCAAAACAAGGATTTTATTGAAAACTTATGGGGATGCACCCTTGGTGGTTTCACGCCTGTATTAATCGCAGCAATTGAGTCATCCGACAAGCGAAATCCCAATGTACAAAAACTCGCTGATGCGTTGGACATGTTCCCTGGAGCAATTGTGGTGCATGACCGCTTCAACAATGAAGCAATCGCCGAATTTGCCAAAAATGAAAAAATAGATCCAAAACATTTTTTGACCATTGAATCTCTCCGGGATCATGAAGCTGATAAAAGTTGGGCTTCTTGCACATCGGAAGATATTGCAACTTTCTTTTTGACTTCAGGCAGCACCGGTAAGCCAAAAGTGGTTACCCAGACCCAGGGTAACCTGGTGGGCATAATCATGGGGCAGAGCCAATATCTTGGTTTCAACAACGATGATGTGTCACTGAACTGGATGCCCCTGGATCATGTGGGCGGTACGATTATGATGCATCTGAGAAACGTATATACCGGCTGTCAGCAGGTGCAGGTTGCCACACGAATGATTCTGAAAAATCCGATTGCTTACCTTGATTTGATTTCCGAACACAAAGCCACGGACTCCTGGACCACCAATGCGTCGATCGGTCTGGTGGTGGACAGTGTAAAAAAATCCGACCGGATGCTCTGGGATCTTTCCAATATGAAATGTCTGATGAATGGCGGGGAAAGCCTGGTTCCTTCCACAACAAGGGAATTCCTGAAACTGCTGGCCCCATGCGGTTTGTCCGACCATTGTATGATTCCGGCCTGGGGTATGGCTGAAACCAGCTCAGGATCTATCTATTCAAAAAGCTTTAATCTCTCTTCTACCAATGACGGAGATGAGTTTGTGAACTTGGGTATGCCGGTGCCCGGATTATCCATGCGTATTGTTGATAAAAACAATCAGCCCTTGATGGAGAACCAGGTTGGCGAGCTTCAGGTCAAGGGATTGCCGGTAACCAGGGGGTATTACAACAATGAAAAGGCGAATAGCGAAGCGTTTACAGAGGATGGCTGGTTTCGTACCGGTGACCTGGGGCGGATCAATGAAGGTCAGTTAACATTAACCGGCAGGGAAAAGGATGTGATTATTGTGGCTGGTAACAACTATTACAGCCATGAAATAGAAGCTGTGGTGGAAGGTCTGGCGGATATCGAGCGATCGTTTACTGCAGCTTGTGCGGTACGCTCACCCGGTGAAAATACGGATCAGCTCGCTATCTTTTTCCACAGTCCATTATCGGAACATTCACGGGTTCTGGAGCTAATGCAGGCTATTCGTTCCGAGGTTTTGCACAGAGTTGGAATTTTCCCCAAGTACTTGATTCCCGTGCAGACTGGGGATATCCCGAAAACTGAAATCGGTAAGATTCAACGTCCAAAATTGAAGATACAATTTGAAAACGGCGATTTTTCCGAGCATTTAAAACAATTCGATTTGTTGTTAAAAAACCAAAACACACTTCCCAATTGGTTTTTTCAAAAATTCTGGCGTACAAAGCAACTGAATCCACCGATGAAGGTCCGCAAAAGAGGACGTGTCCTGATCTTCGCTGATGAATTGGGGCTTGATAAACAGATATCCCGGATACTGGAGGAAAACGGGCAGACTTGTGTTGTTGTTGCGAAGAGTCAGCGATATCAGAAAGCCAGTGATACCTCTTTCCAGATCAATCCTGGTCGGGCAGCTGATTACCAGGAGATGATTGATGCACTTGATATCAAATCCAATCCGATCGGCCAGATTATTCACCTCTGGAATTACGATGCGGAAGAGTTTGATTTGCACGATCGTGAAGCCTTCAAAAACGCTTGTTTCAGAGGCATTCAAAGCGTGATGCATTGCCTGCAGGCAATCGCAAAAATGAGAAATGAAGATCATTTATTGGATTTGAATGTGGTTGCCAGTGCCGGTACTGATGTTGAAGGCAGCCCATCGCCACATCCGGTGAAGGCAGCTCTTACCGGTCTCATCCAAACGATTCAACTGGAACTGCCCTGGGTGGAAGCAAAACTAATTGACCTGGTTCCGGACCAATCGGATCAGAACGTCAATTACCTGTTTCAGGAAACCCAATCAACGAATAAAGATCGGGTGGTTGCATATCGGCAACATCAACGCAGAATCTGTCGTTTCAAACGAGTTTCGTTCCAACAAGGGCAAAACCTGCAAACCCGGTTAAAACCACAAGGCAATTACCTGGTAACGGGAGGACTTGGCGGTATAGCCCACCACTTGAATCGCTGTTTGCTGCAACAATACCAGGCAAATCTTTTGATTTTAGGTCGATCCGATATCACTTCGGATCAAAATAAGACTGCTGTGCTGGAAGCTTTGCAAAAGCTGCCGGGTAGTGTGAGGTATGAAGCGGTCGATCTGGATGATGTCAATAGTCTGAAGGATACCATTGAGACCTGGGAATCCGGTACCGGTTCGTTGGATGGTGTATTCCATCTTGCCGGTGCTTTTTCCGAACAAGGTATTTTAAAAGCAAACAGACGACACCTGGATGAAGCTTTGGTTCCCAAACTGATTGGTGCTATGAATCTTGCGCACTTGTTGGATCAGCGGAGAGATTTGCTTTGGGTTAATTTTTCATCGGTTAACGGCATGATTGGCGGTAGTAATGTGGCGGCCTATTCCGCGGCCAGCAGTGCTTCGGATGCCCTGTCAGCGTATCTTAGAGATCAACAGCCGTTTCAGACGGTCAACCTGGCTTGGAGCATGTGGGAAGAGGTCGGCATGAGCAAGGGTTTTGTCATGAAAGAGTTTACAAAAGCGGCCGGTTTCCACATGATCAATCCGGCATCCGGTATCAAGTC
>JANQLH010000250.1 GCA_028280735.1 SAR324 cluster bacterium
AGAAACACCTAACCCTACACAGCATCCGCCACACCAAAGCTACACACCTGTTAGAGGCCGGGGCAGGAATCGGGTCGGACCAGCGCGGTGGGCGGTAAACAGGGAAAAAGTACCTCAAAATTGTACCTCTTGAGGTCTTAGAACCACCTTTTTACCCCCAAAAACAGCCTTCTAAGAAATCCAAACCCGTTAATATTTGATTCCTCATTCTGTTTGATTTGATTAAAAACCCCATATGATTGGCGGAGTTGAGGAATGAGGAATCGAATAGACGCTGGAATCGGGTCGGACCAGCGCGGTGGGAAAACTGGAATCGTAAATCGGTGGACAGCATACCTATTTCCATATTTTTTAATCCTCCCTCTGGTGTTGAATCAGAAAATTTTGAAATCTATCACATTTATCCTGCTAAATTGCAATAGCTCACTCAGAAGAAAATCAGTATAACGGGTAAGGAATTTAGTGGAGGCTCGGCTCCAGGAAACTTCTAATATATTTGAAAGGAAAAGATAATGACGAAATCTGAAAAATATGAAGCATCTATCAGCTATTTTACAGATGGAAATGGATCTTGGACCAAGGTTATAGGCGGAAAGCAATGTTCCTGTGAAAGTATAATATATGGTGAATGTCAGGGGATGTTAGGCCATATGGGCTGTCACTGGAACTACCAACCGGATGGGAGTTATGCGTACTGGAAAAACGATTTAGATCCATCTGCGATTGAAGAAAACTGTGCCTGTGGATCCATCCCTCCTGAGAACGATTCATACATAAATCCTTCATCGAAAGCTAAAGAAAATTATCGTGAATTCTACAATACAGAAGTGGTTGATGATAAGAACTTAATAGAAAAATTAGAACAAGGAATCCCCCCAGAGGAAAACGCATCTATTGATAGACCATGTACAGTGGACGAGATTAGGGAATTAAAACTATTGTGGAGAATATAATTTTCCAACAAGTGCAGACACCCCACAACTCCTTCAGCTTCGTTAGCTAGGCATACTACACTCTGAGTAAAGAGACCATCGCGAAATCAAGTCGGATCAATTTAAATGACTGTATACAAATGGAAAATATTGAAAAGTCGGCCATTTTAAAACATTAGAGCCCAATTTTACCCCCAAAAACAACCTTCTAAGAATTTGATCCCTTCTGCAATCATCATTATTAAGATTTAGAAAACCGATCTCCCTCTTCTATTGATTTGCTATTGTCTCACATTTTTTATTCTGGTACAATTGTACAAAAAGGGAGAATATCATGAGAATTGTGATTGATACATCTGCAATAATTGCTGTAATAACCAACGAGCCCCATAAAGATAAAATTGTTAATGCTACACGAGGTGCTGATTTAATAGCTCCTTCATCAGTACATTGGGAAATTGCTAATGCATTTTCAGCAATGTTCAAACAGAACAGAATCAGTCTTGCTGACTCAATGAAATGCATTGATGAATATAAAAACATACCTATCCGATTTATGGAGATAGACTTAAAAAAAGCATTGGATCTGTCGTTTAACTACAACATTTATGCTTATGACGCTTTCCTCCTATCATGTAGTCTAAGCAATGATGCACCTCTTTTGACATTGGATCTAAAATTGTCTGAGAAGGCAAAAGCATCAAATGCAAAAATTTTGGAGATATAATATGCAAGTTTATACTTTTTCCGAGGCAAGACAAAAACTGGCTTCTATTTTAGAACAAGCTTCAAAAGACGGTGAGGTAAGAATCAAACGAAGAGATGGTAGAAGTTATATTTTGAGACCTGAAACCAGTGCCCAATCTCCCCTTGATATCAAAGGTGTTAACGTAGGATTATCTGCATCTGAAATTGTTGACTTTGTAAGAGAAGGGCGAGATAGAACATAATCGTCCAAATTGAAATCGGATTGAAAAATCAGGTGACAACACCTATTTCCATATTTTGATCCTCCTCTGTATTGCAGATTGTTGACTATCACTGATCAAGGTGGATTGTAATGGAAGACTGGAATTACCAAAGAGAACCAACGAGCCCTGGAGAAATTCTCCAGGAAGAATTTTTAGTTCCCCTGGGACTGACACAAAAACAATGTGCAGAGCATCTGGGGGTTGATGTGAAAGTGATCAACCGTATCATAAACGGCAAGTCGTCAGTTACACCAAAGATGGCGGTTTTATTGGGTTCAGCTTTTGATGTATCGGCTGAGTTTTGGTTAAATGCCCAGCTAGCAGCTGATCTTTGGAAGATAAGAAATTAAAAACTTAATTTACCGGGAAGTATTGCCAAACATGTCTTAACTTGGGAGACAAGACCTACTGAACTATAACTGATAAACACCCGCGGGAATCGGGGGTGGCGGGGAATCGGGTCGGACCAGCGCGGTGAGCGGTAAACCAGGGAATCGGGTCGGACCAGCGCGGTGAGCGGTAAACAGAGAAAAAGTCCCTCAAAATTGTACCTTTTGAGGTCTTAGAACCACCTTTTTACCCCCAAAAACAGCCTTCTAAAAAATCCAGCCTGTCGTAGTTCGGATTACGATATCTTAAATCGGACCTTTCCTTGCCGCAAAAGGCGGAAAAAGTACATAGAAACGAACCAACCATTATAAACTCAAGCTTGACAGATACGTCATGTTGACGTATTTTTTCATATGACAACGGTATTATTAACCAAGGTTCAGAAGAAATTAAAAAGACTCCCCCTGCATATTGTCAGAAACCTGCAGAGGTGGGCAATTCAGATTGAAACAATAGGAATCGATGAAGTGAGAAAGATCCCAGGTTTTCACGATGAATCCTTGAAGGGAAAAAGGGCAGGCCAGCGATCAATCAGGCTTTCAAAATCGTATAGAGCCATTTACATTGAATATAAGGAAAACAAGGTGGATATCGTTAGCGTTGAAGAGGTAAACAAACATGAATACTAAGCATTACACAACAAGCGATCTTCAAAAAGATTTTGGTCCTTTAACATTCGGGTTATCGCTAGCCAGTTACCGGAAAGGTGAAGAACTAAGCCAAAAGGAGTTTGCTAAAATCCTGGGGATTTCACCGCAAAGTCTTTGTGACATCGAGAAAGAGCGCAGGATTCCAACACCTAGTAGAGCGGCTAAAATTGCACGTAGGTTAAAAGAACCGGAAGCTTTCTGGATTCAACTTGCTCTTCAGGATTTACTTAGAAAAGAAAGCATCGATCTTGATGTTTCGGTTAGTTAACTCAAGAGGTCAGTCCATGGGAAATTAGGTTGGACCAGCACATAAAGGCTGTGAACAGTGGAAAATTCCCTGAAAATAAGCCCTTTTGAAGCTTTAGAACCGCTTTTTTACACCCGAAAACAGCCTTCTAAGAAATCCAGCCTGTTATATCTTTATCCTCCCAGTGAAAACGATTTCTACAAAGAAGTAGCCAAATCCTACCGAGACCAAGTTATAAAGCTGAAAAGAGAAAAAAACAGAACTCGATTAACCGTGAAAGAAGAGATCCGGCTTTTATGAAATGCTAGTTAAACCAAGTGAATACCGTTTCTAGTTCTTTGTCATGATCATTGATGGGATGTAATCCATTGGATTACTATTTACTTATGCAAACAATCGTTGAACTTCCTGAGTTTATAAAGAAATCAGAAAAATTACTCACGGAAACTGAAAAGAGATATAGTAAACTACCTCGCGGCTCACCCCTCGGCAGGCGCTATAATACAAGGCACTGGTGGAATTCGAAAATTACGATGGTCTGCAAGAGGGAAAGGTAAAAGCGGTGGTGCATGAATTCGGGCCTATAGATGTGAAAAATATCCGCACTAAAATCGGAATGACTCAAATTGAGTTCGCTTCCAATTTTGGAATTAGCGTAAGTACGCTTCGCCATTGGGAAAGAGGAGACAGAAAACCACATGGTCCGGCTCTTGTTCTGCTGAACGTTGTAGCGAAAGAACCACAGGCGGTTTTAAAAGCTCTAAGCGATTAAACAAAAGCAGGTACAAGCGAAAAAGGGGATATCGGGTCGGACCAGCGGATCAGCGCGGTGGGCGGTAAACAGGGAAAAACTCTCTAAATCAAGGCCCTTATAAGGCCTTAGAACCACTTTTTTGACCCCAAATCCAGCTTTCTAAGAAATCCAAACCCGTTATACTTGATTCCTCCGTTTGCATCGTCAAATATTTAATTCGCCAATGATCCTTTTAAAAGAGACAAAACCTTGCGGTATCAAGGCTGCCTGCCTTAACTGATACAGATCCAATTTCCCAGTAGCTTGATTTATTTTGATTGTCCTTTCAGAAAAGCAAATTTAGATTCCAAGTTGACGATTGTGACAGGAACAGTTATATCCAGGTGTGCAGTAAATTTAGGATAATCCATGGTAAATGAAGGACCAAACTGAAGCTGACAAGGAGAGCCTTATGAGTGGAGACCAGGTGGAAATCAAGGGACCGGATAATCTTGTTGAAATTTTTGAACAAGCGGTGGAGAGATTTAAAGACAGAGATCTTTTTGGCACCAAAAACAGCGAAAAAGCCGCTTATAGTTGGGTAACGTACGGCCAGGTAGCTGAGCGAGTTGACAACCTGAGAGCCGGTTTGGCTTCTCTCGGGATCAAAAAAGGTGATTCGATAGGAATCATAGCGAACAATCGTGTGGAATGGGCCGTGGCCGCATATGCCACCTATGGTCTTTCCGCAAAGTTTATCCCCATGTATGAATCCGAGCTGGATCGAATCCTTAAATATATCATCACTGATTCCGAGGTTAAGCTTTTGTTTGTCGCCCGCGATGATATTTATGACCGGGTGAGGGACTTTCCAAATGAAATTGAAAGTCTTGAAAAGATTATTGTGATCGAGGGAGAGGGTGACAATTCCATGGCTGCATTGGAGAAAATCGGCAAAGAACAACCTGTGCCTTCAATAAAACCTGAAAAATCCGACATTGCCGGATTGATCTATACATCCGGCACCACGGGCAATCCAAAAGGGGTGTTATTGAGTCATTACAATCTTGCCTCCAATGCATTAGCAAGTACGATGTGCTTGCCCAGCAATGTCGGGCCCGGTGACAGAACGCTTTCCTTTCTCCCCTGGGCGCATTCTTTCGGGCAAACCGCTGAACTGCATATGTTGATTCATTTTGGCGGGCAAACCGGGTTTGCGGAAAGCCCGTTGACCATTGTCGATGATCTGGCCCTGGTGAAACCGACCCTGCTGATAGCAGTTCCTCGCGTTTTCAACAAGGTATACACGGGCTTGAAAGATCGCATGGATAAAGAAGGAGGTTTACCCAAAAAGTTGTTTGATATGGGATTAAAGGAGTCAGAAAACAAGAGATCCGGCAAGGGCGGTCTAATGAACTCTTTGAAGCTGGGATTGGTTGATAAACTGGTCTACAGCAAAGTAAGGGACAAGTTCGGAGGCCGGATAAAAATGTGTCTCAGTTCCAGTGCCGCCTTGAGCCCCAAAATCGCGGAATTTTTCTCGGATATCGGTATCCCGGTTTACGAAGCCTGGGGTATGACGGAACTGTCACCCGCCCATACTGTCAACACCTATGAAAAAAATAAACCGGGTACAGTCGGAAGTCCGATACCCGGAAGTTCCCTCAAAATTGACACCTCCGTGTCATTTGACAGTGATAAGGAAGGTGAAATCATAGCCTATGGTCCCAATGTCATGATCGGCTACCATAACCTGCCTGACAAAACCGCAGAGGTCTTTACGGAAGATGGCGGTTTAAGGACCGGAGATCGCGGCTGGATCGACGAAGATGGCTATTTGCATATCACAGGCAGAATCAAGGAACAATACAAGCTGGAAAACGGAAAATATGTTTTTCCGTCGGACATTGAAGAAGCGATCAAACTGAGCATGTTCATAGAAAACGCAATGGTTCACGGAGCGAACCGTCCATTCAACATTGCCGTTATTGCACCGGACTGGCTGGTTGTTGACCCATGGCTGCAAGAGGAGAGACTTCCATCCGATCACAACGAAGCGATCAAGCATCCAAAACTGATGGAAAAGATCGAGGCTGAAGTCCAGAAAACCTGCAGTGAATTTGCCCCGTATGAGGTACCCAAAAAACTGGTTTTGATTTCGGAAACCTTTACTCCGGAAAATGGGATTTTAACCCCCACATTGAAACTGAAAAGAAGAGAGGTACATCGAATTCACGGCAATCGAATCGAAGCATGTTTTGATGCCATGTAATAATCCGCTGTTTTTGTCGTTCAATATACGGAGTTGGCCTCTTACAGGCCAACTCCCTCCAACCGCAATGCTAACCAGATTATCCAAAACCTGATTCAGGGTATCACCCTGCAGATGGGAATGTGTTTCCGATTTGAGTGTTAGAAGGAGCAAAAGCTTTGCTCTTTGAATTATATTAATTTACTAATATTCAGCTTGACTATATTTAGCTTGCTAAGTACTTTTAAAGTCAACCTTTGTGAAGTGAATAAACGAACTCTCATCTGCCTGCTCTAGGCGGTTATTTTGCAGTGGGAAACATAATGTCGAACAACAGTGACGATAGGTTAATATTCTTGATTTTAACGGCCCAGCATTTATTAAAAAAGCGTCTTCAGGAAGAATTTCGCAGGGAAGAGGTCCTTATCACACCTTCGCATACAGGCATTTTGTTTACTTTGGAAGAAAAAGGACCTCAATCCATGAACTCCTTAAGCGAATTCCTGTTTGTCAAGAATTCCACGGTGACTGGCCTGATCGACCGTTTGGAGAAAAACCGGTTGGTCAGGCGAAATCCCGTTGGAGGAGATCGTCGTTCGTGGCATATTTCCATAACTGGAAAAGGACTTGAGGAACTCGACAAAGCTCGAAAGATCATCCACCGGATCAATGATGAAATCAAGGAAGGGCATCCGGAATCCGATCTCAAGGGAATGAAGAACGTACTGGGAGCATTTTTCAGCAAGTTTTCCTAGCACATTTCCCAAAAAACGTTTGTTTGCTTTATCCTGAAAACGGGGAATCTTATGACCATAAAAAACAGTTTTATAAACAATGTGCAGATAAGCAACATCACGGACAGTGTCCTGTTGATTCAACAAATAAGGCCACCCGCTTATTTTTCCTGTTCAGACGGTCTTCTTATCTTGCCCGGCAACGGTCGAAATTCCAAAGCTGTTGCCTTGGATATCAACATAGAACCGAAATATGTCGAGGCCCTGGTTAAGGAGTTTGGTCCGGTCTCGGATTATGTCAACACCCATGGTCATATGGATCATATTGCCCATGTTCACGCCTGGGAAAGTATCGGTGCAACCATACATTCACCCGGAAATGAAGCTGAAGCGTTGATTCGGCTCCAGGGTTTTTACAATAGTTACAACTGGCTGGAGATGGGAAGTGTTGAGACTGTTGAAGCATTCGCAGAATTAAACGGATACCACCCTTGTAAAAAAGTTAATCCCTTCGAACCGGGAACCACATTGCAATTTGACGAATTAACGGTTGAAACCATTCCTTTTACGGGACATTCGACAGGTCATTCGGGCTTTTTTCTTCCTGTTGAAAAAATATTGCATATCAGTTGCCTGGGTTTCGATAAGCCTAACGCAGAGGCCAATGGATTCGGACCTTGGTATGGATTCAGGCAGTGCTCTATTTCACAATATGCCAGGGATATCGAAGCTGCAGAGTTGTTATTTCTGGAAAAAGCAAATTTTCTTACCTCATCACACGGTTATCTCATTGAAAAATCCGATACTACTCCATTCAGCTACATGAAGCACAAGCTGGATAATAACCGGGTAATCGTTGATCAGGCTTTACATGCATTGGATTCTAATCTGGCCGAGGACGAGATAGTCAACGAATTGCTGAGGCAAGACCTTTTCTTTCCAAAAGCTAAGATGAAAGGGTTGATGTTTGATATTTACTCATTTTGGGAATCCTGGATGATTCGACATCATATTAATCACCAAGTATGATGCAAGAATGCTAGAGTTTTCAGCAGTTTTTTTTGTTTTTTAGCGGCTGGAAATCAAACATGTGTTACTGAATGAGGCACGGATAATTTGACAAGTCATTGTCAAATTAACAAACTATTGTCATGATGAATCGGGTAAAAAAATGGGAAAAGCAAAACTAAAACGCACGCTTGCGGGAGAAACATTTACTGACCTGGTGTTGGAGATTTTTAAGCTGAACGGAAGTTTAATAATTGCCGGGGATCAGTTATCAAAGGATTTGGGGCTTACCAGTGCCCGTTGGAAGGTATTGGGAGCCCTGGAACAGGGACCGCTGACTGTATCACAAATCGCCCGTAAAATGGGGTTAACACGACAAAATGTTCAACAACTGGTTAACACCCTGGCTCAAAAAGAGTTGCTGTTTCTAAAAGAGAATCCTGATCATCAGACTGCCAAACTGATTGACTTAAGCCGCAGCGGACGGGACGTTTTAAACCGGATATCCCTTAAGCAAATTGAATGGGCAAACCGCATTTCTTCCACCCTTGAAACAAAGGATCTCGAAACAACCTTAAAGACCTTGGTAGCAATTTCGGAGAGTTTGAATTAGTACACCGTTATTTTATGAGGACAAGATATGGATACACAGTTTTTAGATTCGACAAAAGCCTTCATTGACCTTCTGGGGCTTGATGAAGAGCCATTGGGAGTGTTTTTCAGCGACGAAAAACCTGATCCCGGTTTTGGACTAAAACCTTCCGAATTGCCGACTCGGGAAAAAGAAGAAAAAAATGAAGTCGACTGGCATTCTGTTTTTTCAAATTTTGCATGCATTCTGGGTAACATTCGGAGGGGCAGACGTAAAAAAATCCCGGCGTATTTCTCCAAAGAGCAATTCGGCTGTGCCGGCGGGGCATTCTGGCTGGGATTCCTCAAACCGCAAACGGAAACCATCATTAACTATGTTTCGACGGGCATTCCCGGTCGTATGGAAGGTGAGCATTACTGCGATTCACCGGACCACCTTAGAGAGATGTTCCAATATGCAGATCCGCCTGCTATCGAAAAAAACTATTGTATTTTCAAGCCTCTCGATCTGTTTATAGACCAGGAAGTACCCGAGCTGGTTGTGTTTTTTGCCCGTTCTGAGATTTTATCCGGGTTACACCAGCTGGCGGCGTTTGTTACCAATGATCCCGAAGTGGTTGTGTCACCTTGGTCTGCTTCCTGTGGAAGTCTGGTTGGCTGGCCGAGACATTATCTGGCCAAAGGACTCAACAAGGCTGTTTTAGGCGGGTGGGATCCATCCGCCAGGAAATATTTTCAGATGGATGAACTTTCGTTTACAGTTCCGTTCCCAATGTTTGAAGACATGGTCAATCGCCATGAAGAATCTTTTCTTAGCTTGGAAACGTGGGCGTCCGTGCGTGAGAGAATCGAGAAGAAAGAGGGGAGTAAAGGGAAAGACCGCTAGTTTTAGTTTTTCATTTCCAATTCAGCGAAACGGTTGGTGCTGAGCAGCATTGAAGTGATTTTTTCACGGTGCTCTACCAGCCTTTCCGTGACATCAAATTTTTCAGGGTAAAACCTGATCCCATAAACAAATCCTTCGGGCTTTTTTAATTTAACTTTTACCTGACCTTTTAACCTGATTCTGTACTGCTCGACTTTAAATGCCAGGAAAACGTCACTTTCGGTTTTTAGATCCAGAGTGCTTTTAATGGCAAAACCACCCGTGGATAGATCGTTTAAATTCCCGCAGGATGATAAATCGTGTTTTAAAACCGGAATATCAACCGAAAAACGTTCAAACCGCCTTCTTTCCTTTTCCATTGTTACGCCGTTGGGTTAAAAGAGGCATCAGTGTTTACTGAACAGCTCAACTGCCAATCATACCGTCAATAAACATCAAGAATACCGATGCTTATGGTTCGCAACCGGTTGCCATTCGAGGATAAATCATGCCCGGATCTCCCTTGTTTGGTTAATGAGCAACCAGACAACAAATGGTACACTAACGATTGACGATAAATAAGTGGCTTTGCCGGTTTACAAGAAAAATTTACAGGAATTTTATTCAAAGCCCCTTATGGTTCCCGGCTTCTGGAAACCAGTGGTGTTTATAGGTACTGTTAAGCCTGCAAAGCTGAGTTTTCAGGTTGAACAGAATTCGGTGTGACCTTACATAAATTTAACACTACTTGATCAGGCTCAAGAAATTAACCGGTGCCGAAGGAAAACCAACTTAACCCTCTTCAATAAAAGCTTTAGAAGCAGTTTGCAGGGTTGGAAAATTACAAAGGCGACTGTGAATTGGGGACGACCGGATGTGGGCTGCGTTTTTTCTTTCTGCAGAAGGTACGTTAACCGTGGTAACATTCAGAATTTATCTCAAAGAGCAAACCAATAGTTTCCTGAATATGGGAAGGGGGGATTAACAGCGGGCGGGTCAAAATTCTCAATCAAAGCCACTCATTGATGGATTGGAAGCTCAACTAACAACCAATGAGTGGTTCAGAGAAATCAATCCTATTTCCTGACACATCTCTTCTTTTTCCTGCCATCAATCAATCGCCAGGTACACTCGTGAGAATAGTCGTTTACCTTGTATACTGATCCATGAGTAGCCTTCTGAGGCTTTTTAAGTCTCGCAGAAGGTTTGGAACTGCAACCGTATAACAAGAATGCAGAAGAAATGATTAATACAACTAATGAACTATAAAACCTAAGGATGCGTCCTGATGTACCCCTTTGATATTTATGTGGCATTCGTTCCTTTTTCATCTGTTTGATCGTTTGTAGCTATGATTATCTGTGGGAAGTTTGTATTAATTTGACAACATTTGTGAGCTTTGGTTTTCATTGCCGAGGTGATATTTTCGCTTGATCGCCTTTAAATTACAACCACCTTTCCTATAAAGATCATAATGAGTTGAATTTTTTGGTGAAAAGTATGCCAAGCTGATGAAAACACTGTTTCAGGAAAAGATTGAAGTCTGAGGATTCTTCGGAGAAACTTCCATATCGAACTGCGAAAGCTGCAACTCACAGTTCGATAGATAGATGAAAACTATTTTCGCCAAAATGAAGGATAAAAAATAACCAGTGCTGAAAACAGCTCCAGGCGTCCGATCATCATGTTCCAGGAAAGGAACCACTTTCCAACATCCGAAATATGAGCATAATTTTTAGACGGGCCGATCGAACCGAAACCTGGTCCGATGTTCATTAATGTAGAGATGACGGAGCTCATGGCAGAGAATAAGTCCATATTGTCGGACATGACCATAAAGCAAGATCCGCCAAGAATCAGGAAAACATTAACGATAAAATAGCTAACGGCCAGATCGATCATGGAGAAATCGATCTGGCGACCATTGAGACGGATGGAAACAACAGTCAAAGGCTGGAGAAAGATCCGTTTAACCGAAGCCACTATGTATTTCCAGATTATCACATAGTGCACCACTTTTATTCCGCTGGTTGTAGATCCGGCGCAGGCTCCGATAAAGCAAACCACCAAGAGAAACATTTGGGCTGCCCGGGGCCATTGTTCATAATCTGCAGTTGTGAAACCGGTCGTTGTCATCAGAGACATCACTTGGAAGGTCGCGTATCTCAATGATTCCCCAATGCTGTCATAGGTGCCGTTCCTCCAGAGAATCCACGTTACTATTCCGCAGAAAAACAGCAGAAATCCCACATACCAACGAAATTCGGTATTGATTTTCAGTGATTTCCAGTCTCCTTTAAGTATTTGGTAAAACAGGATAAAGGTCATTCCGCCCAGAAACATGAAAATAATAAGCACCCAATCAAAATATGCATTATTGTAATGCCCGATGCTGGCGTTCTTGGGTGAATAGCCGGAGGTTGAAACCGTGCCGAAGGCATGGCACATGGCATCATAAATGGACATCCCGCCAACACTCAACAGGATAATCAGAAGTATATTCAAAGCCAGGTAAATCGCCCAAAGGCGAATCATGGCATCTTTGTTACGCGGGGTGAATCTTTCCTTGGTTATTACCTGGCCCGGACTGGATTCGGCTCTAAAGATTCGTAATCCTCCCATTCCGTGAGGCAGGAAGATAATAACCAGGGTTAAAAAACCCATGCCACCCATCAAGTGGGTTTGACTGCGCCAGAAAAGCAGTCCGTGCGGCAAGGCTTCGATGTCTGTGAGAATTGTTGCCCCGCTGGTAGTGTAGCCGGACATCATTTCGAAAAACGCGTCTGTAAAAGAGAGATTTGTCTGATGAATCACGTATGGTATCCCGGAGACGGCCGAAACCATGATCCAACCAAATACGGCAATGAAGATACCGTCCTTGGTGTCCAGGTCATTACTCCGTCTGAAAAACCACCACAACGGCAAACCCAATGCTGTTGTGATCAATGCGGAGATTGCAAAGCAAGGCGAATCTCCTTCCTGATAATAAAGCGAAACTAAAAAGGGGAAAACCATGGAAAGACCGGTTACGATCAGCAGTTTACCCAACACGTTGGCAATCGAGGTGAAATGCATAGTCTGGTATAGGTGTTAAATAATCAAGTTTTGCGCTACGTTTTATTGCCGGTCTCCATTACCGGAACCATTGGTGACTACAATTTTCGTCAAGGTATCATGAATATAAGATCCCGATATCCGGAGGCAAACCGTGTACCCAAGGTAACAAAAAATTGAAGGCAATAGGTGGAAGCGAATCACTGTGCGGTGTTTGTAAGTCAATTAGTCGGAAAATAGCTGTTGTAAATCTTTCAACATCATGGAACCACATACTGCAATCGCTTTGTCCCCTTCTTTCAGGTGGGTATCTCCCACGGCGATTCTCCAGTTTCCGTCGCGATAAATGGCACCGATCAGAATTTTCCCGTAGTAAAAGGAATCCAGCTTATTCAATGGTGCTTTGCAGATTTGTGAACCCTTGGTGACGCTGAACTCTACGATATCCATGTCAAATCCGTGAAGGTGGGCTACAGACAGCATTTTTCCCCGCCGTATATATTTGATAATTTCGTTACCTGCCAGAATCTTCTTGTTCAGCGCGATATCCAAACCTATCGTTGAACTGAGAACAAGGTATTCTTCCTTGTTGACCATGGCAATGGTCTTTGCCTGGCTGCTCGGATTCTTTTTATTGATTAGATTTTTTGCCAACAGGCTCGTCATGACGTTTGCTTCATCGTCCTGGGTTGCGGTGATAAAGGTGTCTATATCAGCCAAACCAGCCGTTTCCAACGTTTCCGCATCCGAACCGTCCCCGTGTAGCACTTCGGTATGCTCTAAAAAGAATGAAAGCTCTTTGGCATCATAGTCATTCCGCTCTATCAATTTGACACGCACGGAATTTCCCAGCAACTGTGCCACTCGGGAGCCGATCAAACCTCCACCCAGAATCATTACACGATGTCGGCTATGGCGTTTGATACCGGTCAGTTCCATTAACTGGACCAATGCGGGCTTATTGGCCATGACCAGAACCTGGTCATTTGGTTTTATGAAGTTGTTACCACCGGGAATAATTGTCTTGGTATCTCGTGCAATGGCTAATACCCGAAAAAACATATCGCGATATTCTTTTGAAATTTCGGTGAGTGTTTTGTTGGCCAAGGGTGAGGACTCGTGAATCCGGGTCGCCATTACCTGCATTTTGCCTTCGCCGATTTCAATGATTTCGTTTCCAGCCGTTCGTTTGACCAAGCGGACTATTTCCTGGGCTGCCAACTCTTCCGGGTGGATGATCAAATCGATCTTTAAATCCTCCATATTCAAGACAGATGCACCTGTACACAACTCCAACGAACGCACCCGTGCGATTTTTCGAGGAATACCGAAGCGATCGCCAATAATTGAGGAGAGGATATTGACGGCATCATTGTCGGTCACTGCAATCAAATAATCAATGTCCTTAGCGTTAGCTTCTTTCCAGCAATCGATACTCATTGCATCACCCTGCAAAATTCTGGCATCAATCGCTCCATCAGCATGACGTATTTTAATGTTGTCCTGCTCGATCACAGTAACTGCATATCCATCGTGAGCGAGTCGTTTAGCCAGGTAAAAACCGACTCCGCCAAGCCCAAGTATCAGGATATTTTCACTTGTTTGTTTTGTCTTAATGTTCATCTAAAACTCAGTGCCTTAATTTAATGTAAAACTGCTGTGATATAAAAATCTCTCCTCACAAAAGATCTTGTCTTGGTCTCTACTGCTTTTAAACCACGGGAAATGAGGCTTAATGAATCCATTCGTCCGTTCTCCCGTCCTTGAATGTTTCCGACCCCTTTTATTCCTGTTTACACAACGGTAAACGCATCGTAAAGCAGGAACGCCGGTATGTTAAGGACACAACGGATCTAAGTTTTGTTAACCGGTGGCTCTTAAGGCTCCGGCGATGGCGTTGATAGTTAAGCGCAGTTGGAAAAGAATTTCCTCGATCTCTTCCGATTGTTGAGGTGTGGAATTTCTCCATTTTTTAAGCAGGTCAACTTGTTTAAGGTGCAGGGGATAGAGGGCCTCGCTTCTTAAGCGATTTGAATACAAATGTGCCTTTCTTCTGGTTTCAAAAGGAACTCGAAATGCACTGAACACCTTGTCTTTAGCAATTTCAAATTCTTTCAGGATTTTTTCCAGGATGTCGAAAAGAGCAGGATCTTCATCTAACAAGGTGGTATAAAGTCTGATAACTTTTTCATCTGTTGCTGCCAGACTGGTTTCTACATTGGAAAGTACATAGCGAATCAGGGTATCCTGTGGGACGGCTTCAAGGAGTTTTGCGTACAACTCCGGTTTTTCCTTCTCCATATAATTCATTGCCGATCCTACACCAAACCAGCCTGTCAGGTTGAATCTTGCCTGACCCCAGGAAAACACCCAGGGAATTGCCCGCAGATCCCCCAGACTCCTTTTGCCGGTTCTTCGAGCCGGTCGCGAACCGATTTTACATTGTTCAATGGCATCTATCGGGGTTGCCTGACTGAAAAAGCGGATAAAATGGGGATGATTGATCAACTCCATATATTTTTCCCGACTTTTTTCGGCCAGTATTTCCATATATTCCTGTTCGTTGCTTTTTTGATAAGAAAGGTGATGATGCAGTGCTGAAGAACCAACAGTACATGCCGTCAACAATTCAAGGTTATAAGTGGCATTTGTTTTGTTAGCGTATTTTTGTTGAATGGTTTCTCCCTGGACGGTTAATCTCATATCGCCATTGATCGATCCCTGGGGAAGAGTCTTGACAAACCATTGGGTTGGCCCTGCCCCTCTGCTGATGGTTCCGCCTCTGCCGTGAAAAAAACGAATTTGCACATCGTTTTGTTCTCCTACCGCGGTTAGTTCTGAACCTGCTTTAAACAAGTGCCACTGGCTGGAAATGATCCCACCGTCTTTATTACTATCGCTATAACCGATCATCACCTGCTGTTGTTGCCTTTTTAGATGATAGAGATTCATTTGATAGTCCAGACTTCTTTGGGTAAAAGGATGTTGGAGATATGCTTCTAAAATGTCAGGACTTGATTCCAAATCTTCTATAGTCTCAAATAAGGGCACCACGTGAATCGGACAAACTATTCCCAACCGGGTCTGGAGAATCAAACCAGCTTCCCTGGCAAAAAGATAGACCATCAGCAAATCGGATAGATTTCTGGTCATGCTGACGATAAATGAACCGATTGCATCAAACCCGAACTTTTCCGTGAAAAATGCCACTTCTCTGTAGCAGTTTAAGACGGCATCGGCTTCCGGTTCCAGTTTCGCTTTTGGCAGGGTAAAAGGGCGCGGAGAGTTCAGTTCGCGATAGAGAAAGGATAATCGCTGATCTTCGCTCCAATTTAAAAAAGCATCACCATCCAGAGAAGCTGCATTCATCATTTGTGAAAGTGCCAATTCGTGATATTGACTGTTTTGTCTTATATCAAGATGGGCCAGGTGAAAACCGAAGGTTTGCAGTATCCGCAAAACAGGGTTGATATCACTGTTTGCAATATCAGGTGCTCCTGCTTCCTCAACTGCCTGTTTCAGAATTTTCAGATCATCGATCAATTCAGCAGCATTCAGGTAACTATAGGGATAGGTTTCAAGTTTGGTTGCATGGTCTCTCTTAATATCCAGTGGTAGTTTATCGATTACCAGGTTCAAGTACATCCGAAACGCCTGGCTTTCGTCCTCTGCCGTGACATTGACTCCGGACTGTTTCAATTGTTGAAACATCTGTTTGTATCTTTGCTGTAAGGCCGGTGTTGTTTCATCAAGATAAAAGAAAAGGCTCAGGTTTTTTTGCAATGATCTGAGATACCTGCGAATAACAACCAATGCATTTAAGCGAAAGGTGTAGAGAGTATTTTTTGTGACATCCGCCGTAACCAGGGGGTGTCCATCTCTATCTCCGCCCACCCAGTTACCGAATGAAAGCTTTGGACGATTGTCGACATTCTCAATCAGTTTGGGGTCAAATCCCATGACATCCCAGGCAATGGCCAGTCTGCGATCCAGGTTTAAAACCAAATCCGGAAAAACATTCATCATATAATGAAGGACGTTGGCAAGTTCCGAGCTGACATCCGGTTTTCGAATATGAACTTCACCCGATCGCCATAATCTTTCCAACATCAGCTCGATTTCACGGCTTACTTCCCTGAGTTCCTGCTTGCTGTACATGCTGTTTTCCCTCTTTACCAGAAGCAGGTACAACTCCCTATGCAACTCCAGGACAGTAGGTTGTTTGGCTTCAGTGGGATGTGCCGTCAACACCGGTTCAACCCGGGTGCCGGCAAGGGTTTCCACAACCTGTTCCACCCCGATGCCGGATTCCTTTAGTTTTTTCAGATTATTTGCCCACAATCCGTTAATCCCGGTGAGAGACGTGTCTTCCAATCTGCGCCTAATCTGCACGACACCGTTTTCCTCCGCAATGTTCAGCAAATGGAAGCAAACCGTATACAAATGGATATGGTCAGAGGTCTTCGATTCGGTCTTAAGCTTCAATGGCTCATTAATCCAGGGAATTTCTTCCGCCAGTTCCGGTTTGTCTGATCTCAACAATACATTTTTTAAGCAGCCCAAAAGGAATTCCAGGTCCTGATAGGTTCTACCGATAATCTCTTGTGTCTCCTTCAGAATACTCATAGCTTCTCCTTTTGAGTAATGTTTTCGTAAGACTTCGTTGCACCGAAGTCCGTTTTTTCAAACAATTACCACTATTATGACTGCTCTCGGGGCAACAATGCAAACCGGAAGCTTAGATTAAAAATCTCTTTTTCCCGGGATAGGTTATATGATATTCGGGGATCAGAAAGGTAAGTTTAAGCGGGGATACAATCAAACCATAAAACAAGAAAGGGGTATTTTTTTTGGTATCAGGATGGCAAAAAAAAAGCCTCCGCAAGGAGGCTTTTTCTCTACCGGACTGGCTGATGGGGTCTTGGTCCGGCAGTCAACAAGTTTAGATGACAGTCACATTTGTAGCAGCAGGGCCTTTCTGACCTTCTTCAATTTCAAATGAAACCCTGTCACCTTCCTGCAAAGATTTGAAACCTGATCCATTGATCGCAGAATGATGAACGAACACGTCCTTTCCGCCTTCTCTCTCGATAAAACCAAATCCTTTGCTTTCATTAAACCATTTAACAGTACCTTCAATCATTGTGGATACTCCATATAAAATATTTAAAAACACTAACGTCCAGCATCCACTTAAATCACAAATGGTACTTTCAATCAGAATATATCCGGATTCAACCGGGTAAAATTTTCAAGTTTTGTCACTCAAAGAACCAGTTTACCAGAGAAATTCCGGAATCCCCAGCATTATTATTGCTTTGTTGTAAGATCTTGTCTTTTATTACTAAATATCACCACAAGCGCATATTAATTCAACAGGTTTAAGAGGGAGAAGGAGCTTGCTGATGTTTTCTCCGGAATCCGCTTCCGGATGAAATTATTGGATTTTCCCGGGTTTTTGCGAGTCAGCACCCGAGCTACGACATGGATGGAGCAGTGGGATGATCCGTATGTGGGGCAAAATGATCAGCTGAGTTCATTGAGGGATTTATAAAAGGCATAATCCATAGGTCCGAATTCCAGGTTGACGATCCAAGGCACAGGGTACCATGTTTCGTACCTTAAACGACGAATAAACACCTGTGTATGCTCTAGTTTCACGAGGCATTTGACAATCTGATCGATGGTAAACTCCTTCCCTGCTTTTTTGGAGTTATCCCGAACAATGGTTAACAGTTGTGAGATGCGTTCCGATTCTATTTCGTAAAACCCACCCGCTTTGAACTCCAGAGACAAAGATTGAATGACAATGTGTTTGATTTCATTGTCCAAGAGGTTGGGTAAAGGCAGTTTCACCGTGGAACCATCATCCAGAAGGGAATGGGTTTGCCTTAAGCAAATAGAATAGGTCTGATCACGAAAAACAAATTCACTGAAATGATCTCTTTGCTCAAACTGTCTGTTTAGAAAAAAACAGGGCGTAGTTGCAAACAATGGGAGCTGAAGCAAGAAATCCTTGTATTCCTTGTCTGAAATTCGCAGAAAATTTGTTGAGGCATAAGTTTGGGAGATATGAGTGGGCAGCATATCAATCCGTGTCTGAGTTTCCATATTCATATATCAAACCTGGTGTTTTTTAAAATCAGCGTGATGGGATTGTATTTGCTGTATCTTTTTTGCTGTTTCCTTCACGCTGCTTTCTTTCGCCCCGGAATATCGACCTTGCACAAAATTACAGGGGCAAATGGAAGTCATTATCTACCAGTAAAATATCGCTTGTTCAAGATTTATTATTTTTATAGGCCAGCTGCGATAAACGAATAAGCCTGTATTGAAGGAAAATAATATGATAGCTTTTAGCGAAAAAACCACCGCTGCCTTTCGAAATTTTCCGGATACTTTTTTTTCCGCATCGATCTACAAAGGGACATGTCACCTCAATAAAATATTGCGTTTTAAAGACTAATCCGAATAAAATTAGGAAAATTCGCTATATAGTGCCTGAACGAAAACCAATTTAATCCTTACCATTAAAGGATTTAAAAGCTTTGTGGTACTTCGAGTATAGTGTATTCAGCGATCAGCTCTCAACCGGTTATTACTGACAGCACGTTAATCCTCAAGGTGAATTCAGGCATCCGGGGCTGGATAGGGCTTGCCCGACTTTTTGTTCAGGCGTTATATAGGGCTATTCTATCACAAAAACCATGCAACAGCCCGGGGTTATGTTTCAAAGGCATTGCAACACTCCAGCCAGGGGTTTCTGCGGTAGTTTTGATTTTATTAACAGATCTTCATCCAATCGAGTAAAACTGAAATACTCGCTGAGTTTCCTTAGAAGAAACCCACAGAATTATGGAAGACATTCCAGGATTAGAAATTAAAGAGTGTATTTACGAAAGCCAGAGAGTGTCCGTATACAAAGGTGTTGACTTCCGACAGTCCTTACCTGTGATCATCAAAATACCCGCTGCTTACACCTTCAGTGCCGAGTCACTGGCCAGAATCGAACGGGAATTTCTGTTGGGCAGTCAAATTAACTCTCCGGGGATTATCAGAATGTATTCCCTGGAACCTGTAGGACATAATAAAGCCATAGTCATGGAGGACTTTGGGGGAATTTCCCTGAAAAAGCACCTGGTTACCGTCAAACTCGGGCTTGCCGAGTTCCTAAACCTGGCTGTTTCCCTTGCGGACATTGTGAATCAGCTGCATCACCACCAGATTATCCATAGAGATATCAAACCCTCCAACATTTTGATCGATCCTCAAACCGGGGAACTCAAGCTGATAGACCTTAGTCTGGCCCATAAACTCTCGGCTCATTCCCGTATTCCCTTCGTTCAATCAAAACTGGAAGGGTCACTGGAATATTTACCTCCTGAGCAGACGGGTCGGGTTAACAGGTCAGTAGGATTTCATTCCGATTTGTACTCACTGGGAGCCACGTTTTACGAAATGCTGACCGGCCGACCACCTTTTGCAATTGCAGATCCGGTCAGCCTGGTGCATGCTCATATTGCAAAAATCCCCGATCCCATTGAAGCGGATTTCCGGATTCCTGAGATTGTTTCGGATATCGTGTTCAAACTCCTTTCCAAAATGGCTGAGGACCGGTACCAGGAGGCAGTTGGACTAAAGCACGACTTGGAAAAGTGCCAGATCACGCTGAAGAATGGAAAACAACTGGAAAGTTTTGCCTTGGGAGAAAGGGATCTTCCGAGACATTTTCGAATTCCGGAAAAGATTTATGGCAGGGAGAGGGAGTTATCCTGCCTGATCGATTCCTTTCTGGAAACCGTGCAGGGCGATACGCGAGTTGTCTTTCTTTCAGGCAGGGAAGGAATCGGGAAAGCCAAATTAGCCGATGAGATGAAACGACTAACCATGGAACAAAATGGTTATTTTGTTACCGGAAGATCAGATAAGACCAGCAATCCAACCCCATACAAAGCTTTCACCCAGGTTTTCGAAGACCTGCTCCAGCTTTTGTTGGCAGATTCACCGGGAAAACTTGAAAGTTTAAAAAAATATATTCTTACCAGCTTAGATGAGCAGTTTTCCGAATTTACCGGACTTATTCCAAGCCTGGAACTGATTATGGGAAAATCGATCCAAGCGGCTCTAACAGAATCACAGACAAGTTCTCACAGGTTTATCTCGGGAATGATCGGATTTTTGCAATTTGTTTCCTCACCGGATACACCACTTGTCATTTATCTGGAAGATATTCAGTGGATGACTGAATCATCGAAAAGACTTCTTGCAGACTTGCTGAAAGAACCTGACTTATCCAATATTCTGTTCATAGCTTCTTATCGTTCCACCGCTCCGGAAGCAGCAGAGATTGAAAGCCTGATTGATGAAGTACGACAAAACTTTAAAGAGAGAATAACCGAACTGGAAATAGAACCCTTGAAGCTTCCGGACATCAACCGGCTTTTGTCTGACATGTTTCACGCCAAATCCACTGAAACCAAGGAGTTGGCGCAACTGGTCAAGCAAAAAACCAACGGTATTCCTTTCTTTATGGTTGATTATTTAAATAGGCTGGCCCGAAAAGAAATCATTTATTTTGATAAGGAAAGGATTAAGTGGAAATGGAATATTAGCGGTGCCAGAAGACAGAAAGCCTCCATAAACGTGGTCGAATCCATGCTTGAGCAGTATACGGATCTTCCTGGTCCGACTAGAGACTATTTAAGCGCTGCATCATGTATGGGAAACTTCTTTGAAACCAATTTGCTCTCCAAAGTCTTGGGTGTTGAAACATTCGAATTGATCCCGATGATCAAAAAAGCGGCTGATTTAGGTTTGATAAACCAGCAAGGGGAGACCTTTAATAAAGACAATCCCAATATTCTTTACCGTTTTTCTCATCCGGATATTAAACAGGGAATCTATAAACAATTAGACGGTGAAAAACAAACTGAATTTCACCTGAAGACCGGCAGGTTGCTTTTGGAGGAACTCTCAACAGAGCAGCAGGAGGAAAAGCTGTTCGACATAGTGAATCACTTAAACCTGGCTGGTGATTCCATCGAAGATCCGGCTGAATCAGTAAGACTGTCGCACTTGAACCTTCGGGCCTGTAAAAAGGCCCGTTCATCCGCTGCTTTCGAATTCGCTTCAAAATTCGTCGACAAGGGGCTTTCGTTCCTGCCTGCTGATCATTGGGAGAAGCATTACAAATTATCCTTACAACTATTCCGCGAAAAAGCGATCTCGGAATACTTTGCCCAAAGGGATGAGACTGCAGCTACCATGTTTGGAAGCATTCTGGAGCACGCCAAAACAAAACTGGATAAGTTCGATGTTTATATGGACTGGATAAAGCAAGTGAAGTCCAGAAGCGACTATCCAACTGCCTCCCAGAGGATCTTGGAATGCCTCCGTACCATAGGAGTTGACATTCCGGATTCAAAGGAAGACCTGCACAATGCTCTTGAGGAGGAACAAGGGAAGATTAACACACTCCTGGAGAAAGCAGACCTTTCAGAACAGCTCAATCGACCGGATATGACCGATCCTTACCAGTTGGCTGTCGTGAAAATTCTAGTTGAGGTTGGTATTGAATCACTGTTTATCGACGGAGATTATTTCATGACTGCACTATTGGGATCAAAAGGGGTCAGTTTGATATTGGAGTATGGGCACAGCATTTACTCCTCCTATCTCTTTGCATTTTTGGCAAATTCGATGGTATTTCGGAAACAATACAGAATTGCGGAAGAAATAGGGCAACTGGCGTTAAAAATATCCGGTAAATATCCAAACCCTTACGTAGATCGCAGAATGTTTCTTGAATATTCTGCCTTTGTCCAACCATTTAACGGGCACTTAAATGAGTGCAATGAGCAGTTTCAAGCTTATTTTAAATCAGGACTGAAACAAGGAGACTTCGACAGCGCCAGCAATATTCTGTGGCACGAAATGCTAAATGATTTCATTATCGGAAAAAATGTTCGGCAGATATATGAAACCAACAAGCACAACATGAATTACATTGAACGATACAAGCATCTTTCCAAACCACTGTTGGGGCTGTTTGAGATACATATCAAACAATATGTGGGGATACTCGCAGACGAAAAGGGTAACCAGGGTGATTTTTTTAGATCAGAGCGTTTTAAGCTGATCAGTAAGAGTCCCTCCGGCGTCACTGTATACTATCTTTTAACATTAATGCAGCTCTACCTTTCGGGCCTGTATGAGCAGATGGCAATCTACGCTAAAAAAAACATTGCAGATAAGGCCATCCTTTCCACCTCATGGGTATACAGCCATTACTCACTGTTCTATTTTGCCATAGCCCTTTTGAAAGATTACAGGGCCGGAACCTTTACAAACCCCCAGGATTACAGGTTTTACGATAAGATTGAGATGATTCGCTCTGAATTTAAAGATTACTCAAAAGCCTGCAGGGAGAATTTTGAAGCGGCTTACCTGATTATCGAAGCCGAGCTGGCAAGAAACAAAGGAGATGACGTATCCGCCATGAAACTTTATAGCCGGGCTATAGAGTCAGCTTACAATTCCGGTTTTATCAGTTTCGAAGCAATTGCCAACGAACTGGCCGCCGAGTTTTATCGTACGCATGGAATTAAGGAGGTCTGCGCCGTTCATATTGGAAAAGCTATTCAACTATACAGACTTTGGGGCATTAGAGATAAAGTGGAATTTCTGAATAAGGAGTTCGCAGATTTTTTAATCCTGGGGAGGAGAAGCTTATCCTCTGCCCAGGACTCGGTATCCTCTCTGCACGGCAGTCAAACTCATGAATCATTAACGGAACGAATTGATCTGACATCGATTATTCAGGCATCCCGCGCACTTTCCAGTGAAATGGTGCTGGATCGCCTGATCGAAAATCTATTAAAGATTATGATTGAGAATTCCGGTGCTCAAAAGGGCGTCTTGATCATGGATAAGGAAAATGAACTGGTAGTTGAGGCAGAAGGGTTAATGGAACTGGATAAAGTACGTTACTTCCCTTCAACACCCTTGCTTGAATCAAACATTATCCCGCATTCAATTATCGGCTATGTCCACAGGACGGCTGAAACACTGGTGTTGGACGACGTCTCCAAGGAACATCGTTATCAAAAGGATATTTACATTCAAAATCGCCAGCCTAAATCGATCTTATGCCTGCCGGTTATTCATTCACAAAAGCTGCTGGCTGTTCTCTATTTTGAAAACTATCTCAGTACCGGAATTTTTTCACCTGAACGGATCAAAACTCTTGAAATTCTGGCCTCGCAGGCTGCTATCTCCGTCCAAAACGCTTCGATCTATAACGATCTTTTAAAAGAGGTCTCTGAAAGAAGACAGGCGGAAGAAAGCCTGAGAAGCAGCGAGAAAAAATACCGCTTGGTTACTGAAAACACCAATATTGTTATCTGGACTATGAATGCAGGAGGCGAGTTTACATTCATCAGTCCATCCATCACCAGGCTGATTGGTTATACTCCTGAGGAATTCGTCCGTTTAAAAACAACAGATTATCTTACTGTCGACGCAAACAAGATGGTGACTGCGGCATTTAATGAAAGTGCCCTCAATCTGAAAAAGGGAAGCGAGCAAAAAATAAACCTGCAATTGGAGTGTATTCGTAAAGACGGAACCAGTTTTTGGGGTGAATTACAAATGAAGAGCTCTATCTTTGGTGAAGAAGCGGAGCCTAGCTACATAGGAGTGCTGAGGGATATTACCACGCACAAGAAAGCCGAGGATGAACTGGCTAACTACAGGGAACATTTGGAAGATTTGGTGGAAGAACGCTCCAAGCAATTAAAAAATGCTCAAAAAGAGCTATTGGAAAAAGCGCATCGAGCAGGGATGGCCGATATCGCAGCTGATATTCTTCACAATATCGGAAATATCCTCAACAGTGCTCATGTATCCTTGCAATCCCTGGAAAAAATGTCTTCATCTCCAGGTTTATCTGATCTTCAGAGAGCCAACCAATTGTTGGATGAAAACATGGATTCCCTTGAATCGTTTATTTTGGAAGACCCGAAAGGAATTTTACTGCTTCAGTATTATTCAATGGTGGAACAAGAGCTGAATGAAGAAATGACAGTTTACCACGCTGATGTAAAAAGATTGGGAGAAAAGTTGGAAATGATATCAACCGCTATCAACACACAGAAAAACTATATTGGCATTGAATCGCAAAATGAGTTGCTTGAGCTTTCCCAGGTTGTGGAAGACATTATCACCATTCAAGCCGGATTGATTGAGCGAAATGGTGTGCGAATCATCAACAAGGTAAAGCCGATGCAAAGCATTCCCATTCAAAAAGTCAAACTCATGCACATTTTAATCAGTATTATCAATAATTCAGTTGATGCCATGATCGATCTGTCTCCGGAAAACAGGCAGATATTGGTACAAGGTGAAGAAAACGAGGATTGTGTTGTGCTCAGAATTTCGGATAAAGGGAAGGGAATAAAGCAGGAAAATCTAACCAGGATTTTCACACAGGGTTATACCTCCAAACGGGACAGCCAGGGATATGCGCTTCATACCTGTGCAAACTATATGGCTGATATGAGCGGTTCAATCAGTGCAGAGAGTGATGGGATTGACCAGGGTGCCACCTTTATCCTGAGTTTCAAAAAACAGGCTTAACATCGCTCCAAAAAATCATTCCCCGCCATTCCCAAGCAGACATCATGTCATGACCCTGGTATGAGTCGCTTCCTGGAATACGCCCGAGTTAACCGTTCCTGAGGGGAGATATTCGGCTGCCGTTGCGATCTGCAACGATGTCCAGCCTGGTCGGTAACTGCTCCTTGAGCTCGGCCACATGGGAAATAACGCCAATCATCCTTCCTGTTGACTGGAGATCAACCAGGGTTCGTACTGCCAAATCAAGGGACTCCTGATCCAAACTGCCAAATCCTTCGTCAATAAACAGTGTATCCAACCTGATTCCCCCAGCGTAACTTTGTACTATGTCGGAGAGACCAAGGGCCATTGAAAGTGCTGCCATGAAACTCTCACCTCCGGAAAGAGTCGCAACAGGTCGGGTTTTTCCGGAATAGGAGTCTTCCACCGCCAAATCCAGACCGGATACTCTCCGTCGATCAAGTCCTTCATCAGTTCGTAACAGTTGATAGCGTCCCTTGCTCATGATTTTCAAGCGATGACTTGCTTCGATCAGTACATCATCCAGTAAAACGCTGAGAACGAATCGTTGAAGACTGATTTTTTTACCTGTCTGACCATTGGCTACATCACTTAAAGTCCCGATTAGAGCGTATTTGGCTTCAAGGCTCTTCTTATTTGCAGCTGCTTTTTCCAGCCTTTCATTAGCAACAGTCAGTTGTGTATAGCGTTTGTCCAGATCCTGCCAGATATTTTCAGCCTTGGTTTTTTCTGCGGCCAGCTTCTCAAGGCTCTCTTCCAGTTGCTTCAAATCGGGCTTCAGCTTTCCTTCGAGTTCCTTATTTTGATGGTTCAAAGCACCCCTGGTGGAGGTAACCTCGGATTCATACTTCTCCAACTCCTGTTTTAAATCTTTCAGGTCGGTATCATCCATCAAAGCCTCTTCAAAAGAAGCTTCAGATGCGAAGTTGCTCTTTTCCAGGGCTTGCCGCCATTTGTCTTTCGCTTTTTTATGTACTTCTACAGCTTTTTGATAGATATCTTTGGCTGAATTGAGCGAAGCCGTGGCAGATTGCATTTCTCCATGTTTTTTCTGATGGTTTTTGCGAATATTTTCAATTGCCTGCTCTTGTTTCTTAATTTCGTTCTTTTTTTTCGACAATGATTTCCGCAGGGCATCGGGTTGCCTGAATTCTTCCGGTAGCTCCTTCATCGCTGCATCCACACGAACCTTAATCCCGACCAACTCCTCTTTTTTTATATCGTACTTCTTTTTAATTTCTTCCAACTCTTTTCCAAGCTGCTCCTCCTCCTTTTTTTGTTCGTTGAGCTTGGAACCAAGATCAGCTGCCTGTGTTTGTTGCTTTAACAATGCCTGCACAGACTCATCTAGCTGTTTTTGCTGTTTTTTTAGTTCCGCAAAATCGGTCTTGGCATATGGGCCTAGTTTTTCTTCGGATGCCGAGACTTCGCCCTGTAGGCTTTTATCTTCTCCCAATACCTGTTTGTAATCTTCTCTTGCTTTTATTAATCTTTCCGTGGTGAGTTGCTTGCTTTTTCTGGCTGCTTCCAGCTCCTCCCTGGATGGTGCGTCATACTGATTTTCTGCAGGTTTCGGGTGATCGGTGCTGCCACAAACCGGGCAGGGTTGATCCGCTTCCAGTTGCTTAGCCAGGATTGCTGCCTGCCCTTGATGCCATTTCAATTCTAAAAGTTGGAGCTCATTTTGCTTCTTTTTGTCCGTTTCAGACAGTTGCTTACCGTGCCGCTCCGCATTCAGCAGCTGTGTGTTTAATTCTTTTAATTTTGATCGTTTTGCTTCAAGTTCAAACCTGGCTGTTACTTTACCTTCAAGGTCTTGCAAGGCGAGCTGCTGTTGGGGCAAACCGGTTAGCGATTCTTGCATACTCTGCAATACTGATTCCGAATGCTCCCTGAGTTTTTTTGTTTTTTCCAATGCCTGCCCTGCAGATGTGACTTTGCCCAACAAGTCCTTTTCTTCCTGCGATACCGTTTCCAGGTTTTTTTGAACTTCTAAAAGCTTGCCTGCACGATCTTCATAACTGCTTACTACATTCAGTTCCTGTTTCAGTTTATCCAAACCGCTTTGTAGAGTGTTGAGCTTTTTTAACTCTTGCTCGGCTTTGTCCAGCGCTTTGTGTGCCTTTTTTTCCGTTGCTTTTGAGGCTTCCTGGTTCTCTAATGCCGATGTGCTTTCGGATTCACGGCGAGCCAGCTCTTCTCGAACGGATTTAATAATGTTCGCCTTTTCCGCCTGTTGCAGTTCGTTGGATTTCTTAGTGACTTCCGGTTGCAGTCTGGTTAATGCCTCCAGTTTTTTATTTGTTTCATCCAGTTGTTTAAACTGTTCAACCAGGTTTTTGGCTGACTGCAAATGTTTGCTGGCATCCAGGAATGCCTGATCCCTGGCCTGTTTGTTTTTTTCCGCTTGCCGGCGTTCAGGAGTTATTGTTTTTAGTTCTTCTTCCAAACCCGCTTTATTTTCATGCCCTGCGGCTTCCAGGTGGATACCAATGGTTTTATTGAATTCTTCTACTTCAGCTTTGATTCCAGCCGAACGGTCTTTAAGAATTTCTTCCAATCGTTTGTATATTCGAGTCTGAAACAAGTTGCTGAATATCTGTTCCCTCTCGCTGGAACCGGCCATAAGCAATTGTCGGAACTTACCCTGGGGTAAAACCATGACTTGTCTGAACTGATCTGCGTTCAGGCCGGTGATTTTCTCAATTTCCGCGGTGGCTTCCTTGACCTTGCCGGCAACAATAAGCTTTTCCTCGCCGCTTGGCATGATTTCAACCAACTCGGCCCTGGCTTTCTCCTCGGTAAATCCTTCACCCCGACTTTTAGGTCGCTGTTGCTCCGGAACTCTTTTTATCTTGTAAACCTTACCGCCAAGCTCAAATTCCAAGTATACTTCGGTCAGCAGAGCAGGGTCGGCCAGATCGCACCTCATCTGGTTTCCTTCCCGTTCATCACCTGTGCTTTTACCGTACAAGGCAAAACAGATCGCATCGAGTATTGTTGTTTTTCCGGAACCTGTCGGTCCGTTAATTAAGAATAGCGGGCTGTCACCCAAGTCCTTGAAGCGGATCTTCTCGATTGAAGGATAGGGTCCAAATGCTGTCATTTTCAAGAATACGGGGCGCATAATCAGGACTCCTCCTTATGGTGAATCTCTTCCAGCGCTTTTTCAATCACTGTCAGTTGATCACTGCTCAGTTCCTCACCGCTGACTTGCTGAAAAAAATCTTTAAACATATTCAACTCGCCTTTCTGCAGGAGTTCGCGCCGGGTTTTGTATTCATCACCCCTTCCCATCAAACCGGGTCTTTCCAGATGAAGCACATTTGGGTAAACCTCACGTAATTTTTGCATGATATCCAGAATAGCGTGAGTATCAGTAAGCCGAACCAGAAGATAATCATCTTTATCAGCATCGGTCACTCCTTGACGCAGAATCTCATCCAAAGTCCCCTCCAAAACCCTGAGGTCTTTTTGAGGTTTAAGCGGGATTTGCTCGATATTGCATTTACCTTCTTTATCAATCTCCACAATAGTCACGGCTTTTTTTTGTTTTTGCTCTGAAAAAGAATATTTGAGAATGGAACCCGAATATCGGATATTCTCCTCACCTTTTTGTTGCGGGCCGTGCAAATGTCCCAGGGCAGAATAGTTAAAACCCCTGAAGTGGTCGGGAGAAACCTTGTCCAGACCTCCCAGTGATAATGGACGTTCAGACTCAGTAGGATCTCCGCCGGCCAAAAACAGGTGTCCCAGGGCAACATTGCGATGGTAAGCCGCGATTTGATCCCCGAGTTGATCAATTAAAAACGCTATTGCCTCATCATGAGTTGCGGTTTCAACCCGGTACCTATGTCGAACGGTAACAGGATCGACATAGGGAATGGCATGAAACGCGACAGGACCATGTTGATCGTCCAATATGATGGGACTTTGAGCCAAGGGAAGAGAACTGATGATATACAGCCCCGATTCCGACATCTGGCGTGATCCAAAAGCAAGCCTTTCGGCTCCGTCATGGTTGCCCGATATGATGATTGCAGGTACTTTTAAATGCCGGCAAATTCTGTCAAAAACATCATCCAACAGTGAGACCGCACTGGACGGAGGCACGGATCTGTCGTACACATCCCCGGCCAGCAGCAACACATCAATCTTTTGGTCGGCAGCAATGGACACGATTTGATCCAGAATGAATGACTGATCTTCCAATAAGGAAACATTATGAAATTGCCGACCTATATGCCAATCAGAGGTGTGTAACAGCCGCATAATGAAAAGGAATTTAGGTGTTCTGTTCGGATATTTCTTTGTTTAGAAGTGTTTGGATTCAGATGGCAATATAAATCATCCGGGCAAGGATCGCAAGATGGGAGAGGATACCGGGGAAACCAAACTGCTCAAAATATCCAGCTGGAACTCAATAAAAAGGAGCTTCCTTCATATTCTTTGTCTTTATCATTGGATTCAGTTTTAAATGCTTCCACTTCTGCTTTCACAGACAGCTGATCGCCGATTGATCTTTCCATTGCGAGGCTGAACTCGATTTCAAAATTGTAGAGTTTTTCCGTGTTACCGGATTTAGTTTCAAGCGTTCGTTTTTTATATTGGGTATAGGTTAGATCCAAACTTTCAATGAATGTCCATCTTGTCATTGTAATCCGAAGGCTTTCACCGATGGAATATTCATCGTAAAGATCATAGCCGGGTCCGTTGTCTTGATGTACTTTATAAGCTATTGAGCTGTTAAGGTTGATTCCGGGTTCTCCCATCCAGTAGTGATCGTTTGCCAAAACGATTGTTCCGAATTCGTTTTCCAAGGTCTCCCCTTTGTAAAATGAACCGTCGACATCGGTAACCTCGTCCTCGGGATAGATACTATGATTATAAGCCAGGGATAACAGCAACTCTGAATCCTCGCCATACTGCCTTTTCAGGCCGGCAGAGGCACCAGTCTGATAATATCGATCAATTAACTCCTCTGAAAAGCTATGCTCCCAGTTCAATCCCAGAAGAGTATAATAGTTGTTGGCGATCTCATATTGCCAGGAAACTTCAACCGCATAGTCATCACTTCGTATAGTGTCCACAACCCGGTTTTCTTCGGCATTGCCTGAATCAAGATCTACAAGGGCTGCATAGTCTAATGCGGCTGCAAACATAAATGCCTTGCCCAGCCATGTTTCCGTTGCGAAACTAATGACTAGGCTTTGAACATCGCCGGCTACATCTATATCCGGATATGTTGTATTCTCAAAATAGACAAGCAAGAACACGTTATCCTCGCTTTCACCGCCGTTAAAGTAGAGATAATCAAGGTAATAATAGCCTTTACGACTGTTAAGTAAAGGTGATTGCTGTTCCAGGATGTTGTTTTCAACTCCCGCTCCGATGGTCGAGCTAAAGGTATGCTGAGAGGTTTCGGCAGCTTTATTCAGTCCCAGCTCTTTATCCAGAGAGATAACCGAAGGATCTTCACCCAACATTTCATCCAAAACCTGATCAATGTAGAGTTCGGGATCTTTTACCATATCCGCCTTTGCGGCAGGCAATTCGTTCACCTCAGACGCTTGCAGGTTGCTGAAGAAAAGAGCTCCAATGGCAAAAAGCAACATACCATGTTTCAGCTTGAGAAAAGAGCGCGACAATACGACCGGGCACCAGACTTTAAGCGTTGTTAATGTCCGAGTTCCGTTTTGGAAAACTGAAGATAATTTGGAGTAAACTGAAATTGGCTGTTTGCTGAACATGGGATAAGGACTGTTGTGCAAGCTTTTGTGAAATGATTACTTCTTCTTTTTCTTCTTTTTTTTATCTTTGTCTTTATCTTTATCTGTATCTTTGCCTTTTTTCTTGTCCTTCTCCTTTTTCTTTTTTTCCTTATCTTTTTTCTTTTTAGTCTTTGCCTTGGCTTTTTTTACTTTCTTAGGTTTCTTAATTTTCTTGTTTTCAGCCTTTACCTTTTTTTTGGTTTCAGGGGTTTGTACCTGGGGCTCCTTACTTTGTCTTGTTTGTTCAGTGGTTTGCTCCGAAATTGTGGTTTTTACCTTCAGTTCATTCATCGCTGTTTCCAAAGATTTGGAGCCGCCTACCACGGAAAAATACTGACTGTTTTGCGAGTACCAGTTTTGAAGCAGTTGATTACTTTGCTCGGGAGGCAATCCCTGAAGGTTTTCATATTTCTTAATAATCTTCTGGCGCAGGTTCTCTCGAATTTCTTTTGCCAGACGTCTTTGTTTGGCTATTCGATCCGAATTCTTTATTTTCCAAATTGCAATTGCCTGACTCTTTTCCTCCCGGGTTTTTAAAGACTTATCCCTGACCCGCGAAATCAGCTCTTTGCGGATGATTTCACGTTCAATGCGATAACGAACTATCTTATCCTTCAACTCTTTGGAGAACTCCTGGGCGTTCAGACTCATACTACACGGCACAAAGAGCAGGATTGCAAGGAATCTTGCCATCCGACCCATCGGGCCTTTTAGAATTATAAAAAGGGATAATACTTTTTCCATAACGACAATATTAAACTTCCAAAAATATGAATGACTCCCAGAATTGTGATTGAACTCCGGATAAACGCCTTACGGGTAGTGAAGAATCTCAAAAACGTGCTTCGGAATAGGATATCAATAATTTACCACCGGGATTTATTTCGATCGCTTCATAGATTTAAGTCTTTGCAAAACCAGCAAAATAAAGACCTGGCCCAATTGTTGGTGCACTCATTGTGCCGAATCCCTGAAAACACTTGATGGGGATTGGCATTAGCAAAAGTCCCTTATTTTAACGGGTAAGGTACATGTCCTTCTATTGAGACATCATACCACATCATACCATGAAAAACTTGAATATCAAAATCCGGTTTTCTGATTGGAAGGACCTCACGGGGGGGCAGTTCTTTAGTAACACAACCATAGCCCAGGCTCTTTTATCATGATAATTGGTTAAACAACCATAACATAAGGGTGAAGAATCAAATTTTTCACCTCTTAAGTCATATCATCTGCAATTTTCTGAAATAATGGAAGTATTGACAGGCCCAAGAACTGGCTAAATGGCCATTTCCTAAGCTCATAACTTGAACACAAAAGGATGAGAGATGACATACTGTTCGGAGCGATTCGCCTTTAGTATTTTAAACGAGCGTAATAGGTTTTCCTGGAGGCATCAATAGCTTGCTTTAAGGTAAAAATGCTCTTTGTTTCCAACAAGGGAATCATCTTCAAAAACAACTCTCCTGTAGTCAAAGCGTCACCCAAGGCCGTATGCCTTCCAATCACGCGTATTCCCAAACGCTTGGCAATGGCTTCCAGACTATGGTTTTTTTGGGCAGGATTGATGACAGCGGAAAGCAGTAAAGTATCCAATACCGGATTGGTAAAGGATATTCCCGTTGCTTTTTCCTTCATTTGCAACATTTTCATATCAAATGCCGCATTATGTCCGATCAATACGGTGTCCTTGGCAAAACTGAAAAAGCCGGGAAGGGTCACCTTAATATCGGGCTGTCCTTTCAGCATGTTAGCTTTGATACCATGATATTTGATTGATTCTTTAGGAATTGACCTGTTCGGATTTACCAGCCTGTCAAATGATTCTTCCCTCAACAAGCGGCCATTGACAATTCTTAGGGCACCAATCGATATTATTTCGTCTTCTTTAGGATTCAGTCCTGTGGTTTCCGTGTCAAACACGGTGTAGGTGAGGTCACTCAGAAAGCTGTCTTCTTCAGGGTCAAGTGCCTCAACCCGGTTAAAGATATCAAAATCATAAAACTCGGTTCTGCTCTTAACAGAGATAGCCGCATGAGCTCGATCGTTTGTCACGACCTTTGACGCAACCTTGGGAAACATCATTCGAAGGCATGGATAGCCATCAGAGGTAACCTGGGGCCAAATCTCCGTATTGTGCTGTCTCATGGTTTCCTTCAAGGTGAAAGGTATTGTTGCCTCGCCAATTTCCATTCTTTGAAATACCCATTGATTCAGGTCCTGGGGTAAGATGGCATTTCCCTGCCAGGTAAGGTCAAACATCACCGACTTCCCGGATTGTTTAAATCGGCACTGTATCCATTTCGGCCCAACTTTTGACACCAGTTTATGAAGTTGGAAGAGAACCGCATGAACTATAGAAAAGCTGTCTACATGAATCCACAAATTCTCGTCACTGGATTGGACCTCTATGGAAAGCTTCAGGTCCGATTGTGCTTTTTTTCTAATAATCTCCAGCAGATCATCACATTGGAAATCTTCCATGGGCCATTCCGATTTGGACCCCAGGATGCTTTCAACTTCGGGACAATCGATAACACTCGACAAATTGTGAGTCTCATCCAAAATGATTCGTCTGAGTTTGGCCAATTCATCCGGCCCCATATCGGGGAAATCCATGATTGTTTCCATGGCAGCCCGAATGCCGCTCATGGCAGATCGGATGGAAGTGATCAGGGAGTCCAGGTAAACCTCACGTTGGTCTTCAACAACCATTCTTTGGGTGATATCTTTGACGATCAGCACAAAGCCAAAGATCTGAATTTCATTGGTAATAATCGGAATGGCATAAACATCCAGCATTCCGCCGCTGCCGGTTGTGTGAGCAAAATGATAACCCGAATGATCCTCCTCTTTTTCCAATCGATTGGTCAATTCATCAAACACATGAACCACCTGGTTTTTATTTAAAATACCCAGGATTGACCTGCCTAATCCAAGCGAATCCGTGGCAGACTGTTTTCCCTCCTGATCTTCCGCTTGATCGATCAGCAATGATCTGGCCTTCTGGTTATACAATAGGATCTGCCAATTTATATTACAGATTATTATACCTTCAGGAAATCCAGAAATGACCGCTGCCAAGCGATTTTTCTCCTCTTCGGATTCCCGCTTGGCCTGTTGTATTGTATTCTCAATCTCCTGTTCCGACACCTCAATGCGATCAGCCATCTCATTGATCATGTCAACCAAGGTTTCAAGGTCATTACTGCCCTCCAGGGAGATGCGATGAGAAGGGTTGGCAGAGGTCACTATGGATAATTCTTCCACAGTTCTTTTCAACGGCAGGACGTAGGTATTGAGGAACTGGTCAAAGGCCAGACCAAATGCAAAAGCTATTAAAACAAAAGCGATAAAAATCGGACCGATATTATCCTTGAAGATTTTTCCCAGAATGACTTGTTCTTCCGGAGAAAGATTCAGCCAGAATTGATAGTAGATGACAGCCGCAATAATGCTGAGGATGATAAAGGATATCAGTGCAAATAGCTGGTATTTGTTCTTGAGCAGCATATCTACTGACTTAGTTGATCATTTCGTTGATTTTTTTTACCAGTTCTTTAGTGGAAAATGGTTTGATAATATATGCATCAGCCCCCATTGCCATGCCTTTTTCAATATCCGAATCGCGACTCTTCGCCGTAAGCAGAATGATTTTCATATCCTGCATATCATATGCTGTACGAAGAGTGTGACAGACTTCAAACCCGGTAATATCAGGCAGCATGATATCCAGTAAAACTAAATCCGGCCTGCTTTTTACCACAGATTCAAGGACTTCCTTGCCGTTGCGGGCGATCATTACTTCATACCCGCTCTGTTTCATCAAAAACTCCAGGGGCACCACTATGTTGGGTTCATCATCAACTATCAGTATCTTTTTTGGCATTTGCATCTCATTGGCAATATTTAGCATTCCCTTGCGGAAAGTAGGCACGCTTCAGCTCAAACCGGCTGATACATTTTTACATGATGACATATTCAAATCGCTCAATCTCGACTCCCTTCTGGTGTTTTGGGAGAGTAAAGGTAAAGGTTGATCCTTTTTTGGGTTTACTTTCCACCCAGATTTTTCCCTGGTGGGATTCAACTATTAACTTGCAAATGGGAAGACCCAGGCCGCTACCTGAATTGGTGGATTCGATCTGGCCTTTTAATTGTGTAAACCTCTCAAATACCAACTCTTTGTCTTTAGCTTTAATCCCAATCCCATTGTCCCTGATTTCTACTTTCAAGTAATCTTTTTCCTCCGTCAAGGAGATTTCAATATGTCCATTCTCGTTGCCACAAAATTTTACCGCATTTGACACCAGGTTGATAATCACCTGGATTATCCGGTCTCTATCCAGCATCACCAAGGGGACTTCCCCGGGGGTATGAACATCCAGAGTAATATTTTTCCCTTCAATCAGCTGCCTGGTAGCATCAATGGCATCACCGATGATTTTTATCGTATTGGATAACTGCAGATGCAGCACGGTTTTTTGAGAATCAAATTTTTGTATATCCAGTACCTGGTTAATCAATCGGGACAATCTTTGAGTCTCCTTGATAATAATGGCAGTGAATTCCGACTGTCTCTCCTCTTCAAGGTCGGGAGTTTGATTCAAGATTTCAGCCAGGGCTCGAATCGAGGTCAGGGGTGTCCGTAATTCATGGGTCACTGTGGAGATAAAATCATTCTTCAATTTATCCAACTCTTTTAGTTTCTCATTGGCTGATTTTAAATCTGTGGTGGCCTTTTCAAGCTCAGATGATTTGAATTCCAGCTCTTTGCTATACGCAATTGCTTGCTGGGTTTCATCAATCATTTTAATGATTTCATCGCTGCTGAGCGGCTCCTTTTTGGCGATGGAATCCATCATCACCCTGGCAGTAGCAGATCCTATCGCGCCTGCCAGTAGTTTCTCCCCGTAATTTACCAGATCGGTTTCCGCTTCAAGCAATTCTTCCCAATCGATGTTTCTGTTGTTTGCGTATGTCGTTAAGGCTCTGTCAGTCGCTTCTTCACCGATAAACCTGGCTAGCAGGGAACGCAGATCAAGCACACTGGCACCGGCAGTTTTTACAAAATGAGCATCCCGGGAATGATCAAAAGCATCCACAAACAATGTTGCCTGGCTATACTCAAGGGGTGAGGGTTTACTGAACAAAGATATACCCACGTACAAGGCAAAGTTGAACAATAAGCTCCAAAATGCTGCATGAGAGATGCTTTTGAACTCCGAAAACCCGAAAAGCTGATGCGGATTCAGCCAGGCCAGCCCGAAAGGTCCTTCTGTCATAATGGATAACGGCACCAAACCTGCCTGGGCCAGCGAAGGCAGCACCAATGTATAAGCCCAGATCAAAAACCCGGCGGTTAAACCCGCAAGTGCACCGATTCTGGTACCTTTCTTCCAGAAAATTCCACCCAGCATGGCAGGTCCAAACTGGGCCACAGCCGTGAAAGAGGTCATTCCTATCGAAACCAGGGGAGCGTTTTTTGAAATAAAATGCACATAGGTATAACCCAGCATCAAAACAAAAACGATACTGGCCCTGCGAATCATCAGGATATGGCGACTTAAATCCTTTCGGACGGAAAAATCCCAAAACGGTGAACGAAAGAGGATAGGCATAACCAGTTCGTTACAGATCATCGTAGAAAGGGCAATGGAAGAGACAATCACCATGCTGGTGGCGGCGGACAAACCTCCGATAAAGACAATCATGGCAATCACCTTATTCCCTTCCAAAAGCGGAAGAATCAATCCGAAATATTCCGATTCCATCTCTCTTCCGGGCAAACTCAACAGCCCCCCAAAGGCAATAGGCAGGACAAAAATATTGATAATCAGCAAATATAGAGGAAAGAGCCAGGTCGCCTTGTTTACATGCTTTTCATTGACATTTTCAACGATTGATACCTGAAATTGCCTGGGCAAAAACATTATTGCCATCATTGAAATCACCGTAAGCCAAAGCCATTCTGAAAATGCGCCTTGCGATTCCGGCATGATAAACAGGTGGCTGTACATGGATTCAGCCCGGCTGAATATATCACCAAATCCGTTAAACATACCGTAGGTTACGAAAACCCCGAGTATTAAAAACGCCAGCAGCTTGATAATGGACTCGAAAGCGATGGCCGCCACTACCCCTTCATGTCGCTCTGTTGCGTCAAGATGCCTGGTTCCGAAAAGCAGGGCAAACGCAATTAAAACCAGGGTCACATAAAAAGCTGTATCCTGCAGTACAAATACATTGCCGGAAAGTGCCGGGAAATCCACATCAGGGTACCTGCTTATCACTAAAAAGCTCTCCGAAATGGCCTTTAGCTGCAGAGAGATATAGGGTACGATTCCCGCTACAGCTATGGTGGCTACCAAGCCTCCGAGCAGGTTGCTTTTCCCGTAGCGGGAGGAAATAAAATCGGCAATGGAAGTCAGGCGATGAGTTTTGCTGATGCGAATCATTTTACGGAGGAGTATCCACCAGATACAAGCCATTAAGGTTGGGCCTAAATAAATTGGCAGATACCCTATACCATCGTGAACGACAAATCCTATGTTTCCATAGAATGTCCAGGCAGTGCAGTAAACCGCAAGGGATAGAGAGTATACATAAGGATTACTAATGATGCTTTTGCCGGCATCCGCTCGTTTGTCCCCATAGTAAGCGATAGCAAACAGCAAGCTGAGATAACAAAATGCAGAAAGTAATATAATCCAGCTTTCCAAAACGGCTTGTTTCCTTAAACTTAGAGTTTTTTTAAGACAGACTCACCCAAGTTTTCACCAGGAACCGGGTCATCCCCTTTTCTTTTATGTCGCAATTCCATCAATACGATCATCAATCCGATAAACACAGCCCAGACAACAAAGAGATAAAGGTATAAGATCGGGATGCCGGCAATGGTCTTGCTTAGATTTACCAGGGAAAGAATTGGATATTGCAGACCGGCCAATCCGATGATAAATAAAAAACCCAGTCTTTCCCCAAGATAGGTGCGCGAAAGCATTTTGAGTCCTGAATAATGGTCGGTGATGTGATTCGGAAATAAACAGCTATATGTTGTTCGGATATTCGTTAACCAAAGGCCGGGATTGCTGAAATAAAACCACATTCAGGTTATTAAATCAACCTTATTTTAAAGTACGATGCTCGTTCTTTCATTCCAATAGCGACACCAAAATCAAGTAATACTAAGTGTCGTCCCTAAGGGATTTAATTGCATAGTGGAATGAATCACCAGCGCTTGGCACTGCCGGCTACTCCTCTGCCATCCCTTCGGGATTTAACTCGCAATCATAATTACCACTAAGTTATCAATCACTTGCAAAAAATTAACTACCTGTAAATCCCGGTTCCTAACATAGCCTTAAAGCTTTACCTCTAATTTATAACAAGCTCCGTAGGAGCGAAATATTGTAACCAAAGGTTTTAACCACTAGGTCAGAGCTTAGGTTTTATCGATTCTTCCGGATAGTGAACTAATTGGATTTTTTGTGAATTGATTTTTAATTTGGATATCGACAATGACTAATGCTTACTTTAAGTTAGCTAAAAAGACAGCC
>JANQLH010000300.1 GCA_028280735.1 SAR324 cluster bacterium
CTATGGTGTCGATCCACCCTGCTGCCTCGTTCCTTTTTTGAATCATTAAGATGCATGGCTTTGAGGTACTTAAAGCCGACAGTTTTCTCAAAATCGTTAAAGGTTTGCTCACAACCTGCTTTTGTTGACAGATCATAGCCGGCTACAAAGGTATGACAGGTGTCCAGGCACACTCCGACACGTTCTTTGTCTTCAACCTGATCGATAATGGCGGCTATCTGTTCAAAATCATGCCCCAGGTGGCTACCTTGCCCTGCGGTGTTCTCAATCACCGCTACCACCCCCGGTACCTGATTCAGTGCCAGGTTGATGGACCCGGCGATTCGAGTGATACATTGTTCCGGGGTTATTTTTTTTAAATGGCCGCCAGGGTGAAAGTTGAGCATTGTCAAACCTAGCTGGGCGCAGCGTTTCATTTCCTCAATGAACGCGTTCCGCGATTTAACCAATCCTTCCTCTTCCGGATGACCCAGGTTGATCAGGTAGCTGTCATGAGGGAGAATGTGCTCCGGAGTGATACCTACCTCATGACAATTTGCTTTGAACTGGTTGATGTTTTCTTCAGTCAGGGGTTTGCCAACCCATCGTCTCTGGTTTTTGACAAACAAAGCGAATGCTGTCGCCCCAATCTTCCCGGCGTTCAAGGGCGCATTTTCTACTCCACCGGCTGCGCTCACATGAGCCCCGATACGTTTCATTAAGATGACCTTTTTAGTAGTAATGAATTATTATCACGTCAAAGTCTATAAGATACCGTGGGGAGCTTGGATAGACAAGTTGATTTTTATCTTGCGGATACGGGGATGGTTGTTGGCTATACGGGCAGTAGGACAAGCAACTGCTGCCCGTATTTTTGGGATTTAGTTTTTATCTTCAACGGTTTCCGGGAAGATATCCCCGGAAGGATCAATGTTTTCCGGATCAGCGAATCTATCGTAATCGTCATCTTCTTCAACAGGAACCACTGGTTCTTCGGAATCCCCCGGTAACTGCTCCGGTTCACCGGCGCCTTCATCCGGCACTGGTTCCATGGTTTCCTCGGCCTCTTCCGGTTCCGGTAAATCTTCGTCTGCTACTACAGGAGGTGTAGAAACAGGTGGGACATTGCCAATGAGGTCGGTATTTAAAAACTCACCGTTTATATAAGGCAAAATAGGTTCTTCGTCGTACACCATGTAGAGTCTTCGAAGTTTCCAAAGGATCAGATCTTTCACCTTATCTGTCAGATTATCATTATTGTTTACGCCTTGGGCGAGTTCTCTCTCATCACCAAAAGCTGCCAGACTGTCTTTAATGTCCTTGTGGGATTCCCTGATTTTAAAGATTAAAGTCTCATAATCATCGATCAAGGCATTCAAAACAGCATTAGGACGCCTAATAGGGGTGTCATAAAGATGAAAGAGAATTTCGTTGTGATCTTCCAGTTCAGTAAACAGTTTTTGGATATCTTTGTTTTTTGCGTAGATCTCATCAAATTTTGCATTTAACTCGTCAATATTCATAATGTTCCTTGGTTGGCGGTTAAAAATGTCCACACGGTGGAATAGGGTGGCTAATGCTTGTTAAATTTCAAGTTCGTCTTTTAGCCCTTTTAGCAAAGAGCGGATGAGAGGTTGGGAAAGAGGTTGTCTGTTTATCACGGCTCTTTTTCGTCGGATCTCTGCTTCCACAAGATAATCCATGAATTCCCGGATTACCGGATCAGGATGTTGTATACTCCTCGAAAATTGAAATTTTGAAGGATGAACCTGACCTAATAATCGGTACACAATTCTGATGATAATTCTTCTGTATTTGGGTAACGAAAGATTACCCGGAACTTTATTCAGGTAGTATTCATATTTTAGAACCCGGTGAAAACATTCTTCAAGCCTGGGAAACCAGTGATCGGGAATAGTTGAAAAATCCACCCCGGATACTATTTCTGCCAGTTTTTCATCGGGCATCCTGCGTTTTCTCATGGTTTGCCGGGTACATCCCTGGTTCAAAGGTGAAGGTCAGAAAAATCTTATCAAAAGCTTAATGAATCCATGTTGAAAAAGCAAAAACTACTGGAATAACTGCAACCTCTGCCGGTAGCATTAAAAAAAGGCAATCGACGAAACAAAGCTTCGATATCTTGTTTCGAGGCAAGCCTTTTGTGTTTCGCAACGAATCCCGGTCGCATGACGGAAACCCTTCAATTTCAAATCCTGGAGAGAGTCTGGCATTCGGGATGCTCAACGGTAAATCGGTTGATTGAAATGAAAAATCCATGCCTCACCGATCACTTGAATAATAAATCAACCCAAAGGATAGCATTTATCAAACAGGAATGATGGAAGATTTTGACATAGTGATTATAGGTGGTGGCGCTTCAGGCTTAATTGCTGCTGGAAGAGCTGCTGAACTGGGAGCCGGGGTGTTGCTTCTGGAACACAAATCGAAACCGGGAAGGAAGCTGGCAATAACGGGCAAAGGACGCTGTAATTTAACCAATTCTGCGGAACTGCCCGAGTTTCTCAATCATTTCCACCCCAACGGCCGTTTTTTGAGAAACAGTTTCTCCAGGTTTTTTAAGACAGAGTTGGTTTCCTTACTCGAGCGTCTTGGTATAGAAACCGTTGAAGAACGAGGAGGCAGAATTTTTCCCAAAAGCGGAAAAGCACCCGAAGTTGTGGAAGCTCTTGTCAATTGGGTCCGTAAAAAGAATGTCAATATCCTCACCAACACTGCCGTCTGTGAATTTTTAATCAAAGGCGATTCTATACATGGTGTGAAAGCCTGTCCTGTGAAGTGGCAAAAAAATAAAATAATTCCTGATCAAAAAAAACTTACAACATACACTTCTAAAAAAGTGATATTGGCGACAGGAGGCTTGAGTTACCCGGCGACCGGCTCAACAGGTGATGGTTACCGGCTTGCGAAAACAATTGGGCACACGGTAGTTCCCCCAAGACCGGCATTGGTTCCGATAGAAGTAAATAAAAAACAGATACATGGACTTGACGGCCTTGACCTTAGAAATATTGAAATTTCTTTGTGGATTGACGGGAAAAAAAAGGATAGTGCTTTCGGGGAAATGTCTTTTACCGAATTTGGTTTGAGTGGTCCCGTCATTTTAACCATCAGTCATCAAGTAGTTGATGCCTTATTGAATAATGCCGAGGTTGTCATAAAGTTGGATCTGAAACCGGCCCTGGACCACAAAAAACTCGATTTAAGGCTGCTGAGGGATTTGGAAAACAACAATCAAAAATCGATTCAAAAAATACTCAAGGGTTTGCTGCCAAATAAGCTGGTTCCTTATTGCAGCCACCGGCTAAACATTCCTTTGGATAGAAAAGCAAACGAAATAACAGCCAAAGATAGAAAATCCTTGCGGTTATGGCTAAAGGAAATACCTTTTGAAGTGCTCGGATACAGGCCTTTTAGCGAGGCAATTGTAACATCCGGTGGAGTTCGTATCCAGGAAATCAGTCCCAAAACATTAGCATCCCGTGTAATGTCCAATTTGTATTTTGCCGGTGAAGTCATGGATATTCAGGCTGATACGGGCGGATTTAACCTGCAGGCTGCGTTTTCAACCGGATACTTGGCGGCTGAGTCTGCTGTTGGTGCACTATCAGAGACAGACTGATTTTATTTGGTCTTTTTCCTGCATTTATCTCCTTAGCCAACATTAACAATGAATAAAGGGAAAAACCTTTAAAAAATCGTACATCCCGATGTGCAGGTCCGAAACGGTTCGTAGTGTCCGGAAATAATCACTGTTGCTAACGGACTGGCTGAATAAATTGAATTTCTGCATTACCGGATGTATGATTCATTCAAAACGTATATACAACTAAAAAAACATGCTATCCGGAGAGTCTATAATGAATAAAATTTTCTTCCTTTGTATGATATTTATTGCCTTTTCACTAAACAGTTTTGCACAGCAAGAGGATAAGGCCAGTTGTTTCAATAATTATAAAGGGCAAAAGACCGTCGGGTATAACGCATTGGCAATGGCTATTGATAATGGGTTTTCGGTGTGCGGATACGCATTTGGGGGTGGCAGTAAAAAAAGTGCTACCAATCAATCCTTGAATGAATGCGAATCCAAAAGGCTTGCCCCTGCCATGAAAGTGGATGGCATTCGGAAGATAATGACCCACTGCCGGATATTTAAGTTTGATTTGGTTGAAGAAAAGCCTCAATAAATGTTCAAGAGCTTGCCGCTTATGACCAGTTAGAACAGATTCGATCGTTGAGTCTGTTCTGTTATACGAGTCTTCGAGTTTTTTATGCGAAATTCCTCCAGATTTCCGTAACTGCCGCCTCTATTTAACATACCGCTTCACTTTCGTTACCTGTATTACAATCGAGTTCACCTGCTTCCGGACAAATGAAATGAAAGACTTAATCAACGTTTCCAAAAAAGTAATTAAGGCAATTGCATCCGGGATAGAAATCAATCGGCCCAGACTGAACTTCGTAAACGAAGCGATCGAAAAACCGGACGCCGAAGTGGGATTGTCCAACGATATTTTGAACGAACTGTTGAACCAGAATTTCCCCCTTGTGACCGCCATACCTGTAGGTTCTGATCATCAGGTGGAAATATCCGTTGCGGCAGCCGAGATCCATATGAAGCCTGCTAATGAACTGGAACTTCGCATCACCAATGCAGCGATTAAATATGATCAAACTGTCTTCAATATCGGGTTAAAATCCAATGTGGTGGCAGTAACCCTACATTTGGGCATAGTCAAAGATAAAAAGGGATTTCGCCTTGTCGGATATGGTTGGTTTTCAGAATTTCATATTAAATATCTGCCAAACTGGGTAGCATCCAAAATAGCAGAGGTGCTGACATCTAAATTGTTGTCGCCACTTGTGGATATCAATGTAAATGAGTATCTCTCTCTCGATCGTGAATTTGAAACAGAATTTCTTACCTTGAAGCTTGCCTTAAAGCCGGAAATGGCATCAGTCAGGGTGAATGAAGACGGTATCAATGTGCGGGTGCGTTTCGCCAAGTTGGTGCAATAGACTACAGTTATCGAGTTTTTGTGCAAGCTCGGCTTTCTGAAATAAAATGTGAGAGTAAAAAAAGAAGCAACTTACTGATTGGAAGAGTTATTTTTGATTTTAAAGTCAAGCTTGTATTATTGTTCCACAGACTGATAACTGATATCCGAAAACTGATAACCCATATAAAATCAAAACATTTAGGTCCGAACCTATTATTGAATCCAAACAGATGAGAATTAACAACAAGGAGATGAGAAGTGAATATTGATCGAACGGTCACTACGACCATTGATAAGGACAAATGCATCGGATGTGGTGAGTGTGTCAAGGTTTGCCCCAAGGATACAATCTCACTTGTTGATGAGAAGGCCTCGATTACGGGTTCGGAATCGTTGGTGTGTGATCACTGCCGTGCGGTCTGTCCTTCCGGGGCCGTTTCCGTTGAAGGTATTGACCGATTTTTGTCGCGTTTTAGTCATTTCAAGGTAACAGATAAATGGCTGCCATTTGGCGATTATGATACCTCCAGTCTGGTTAATTTAATGCAGTCTCGAAGGTCTTGCAGAAATTACCTGGAAAAACCCGTGAAGAAATCATTGTTGGAGGACCTGGTGAAAATTGGAGTTACGGCACCTTCAGGATCAAATTGCCAGCAATGGTCATTTACCATTCTACCTACTCGCAAGGAAGTATTGGCGTTTGGTCAGAGAATTCAGACATTTTTCTCAGGATTAAACAAATTGGCGGAAAATACCTTACTGAGAAACTTTTTGAGGCTTATCGGAAAACCCGATCTAAACTGGTATTACCACAATTACTACGAACAGATAAAAGAAGGGCTCACGGAATGGGAGGAAAAAGGAACAGACCAGCTATTTCATGGGGCACAGGCAGTGATAATTGTCAGTTCCGCCAATACTGCCAGCTGTCCCGCGGAGGATGCTTTGTTGGCAACCCAGAATATTCTGCTGGGTGCCCATGCTCTTGGTTTGGGGACTTGTTTGATCGGATTTGCCATCAAAGCGATGAACAAGGACAAGTCGATCAATCAGTTTTTAGGACTAAACGATGATGAAGATCCGTATGCAGTAATAGGGATTGGCTGGCCGGATGAAAAATATCGAATTGTGACCGGAAGGAAACCGGTAACTATTCGATATTATGAAGAACAAGCGTAAACTATTCTTTCTTATTCGAAGGCTGTGGTTCAGGCTCCTGCTCCACGGGGGCATATTCCGGGGCTTCTCCACAGGCTATTTTTGCCGCGTGGAAAATTGAAGTAGCCCGGACCTCCCTGTTGATTAACACTCCCTTGACCCTGTATACTCCCTGTCCCCTGTCTTTGACATAGGCCCTGCCGCCAACATACAGTCCGCCGCAATCAAAAACCCGACTGCCGTAATCATCGATCCATAAAAATTCCAAAGCAAGTCCGGAAACAGGCACAAGTGCCATCAAGCCAAAAACTAAAAATAATATCAACTTTTTCATGGGAGCTTTTTTAAAAAAGTGATGGTTGCAAGATTGATTAATCAGTTGTTTTGATGGAACCATCATAGTTAGGGATAGTTGTAAACACAAGTATCCGGGACCATTTTATTCAGGAAATAAAGCAACAGTAGTGCCAACATAATTAATGAAACTGCTTGGAAACTTCAAGAACTGGGCATCTCAATTTAGCTGGCTTTTGACATTTAAGAAGAGCTTTTGTTACAAAAAATTTGTCGTTATCATTTAAATATCCCAATCAGTTAGCACTATAACCCTAACAGCGACTCACTTCTTAAACGGATTCTCAACCGGTGCCTTTCATGCCTCAATCCGCCCATTCCTGACCGGATGTTTTGAGTGGAATTCGACTGAAAGGTTGTTACTGCCCTGAATGATGAAAATAAAAAAAGGTTGCAAAGCACCTCAAATGATCCGACAATGATAATTGAAAAAGAACATTTTTATTTTCAAGCGTTTCGTCCAAAAATCCTTATCCGGTACGATGATTTGTGATAAGGCGTACGATATTGTTTATACAGATTAACTGATTCAGAGAAAGCGAATGGAAAATGACAAGGGACATGCATGGAATGTATCCAAAGAGAGATTGATTCGGGAAATAAAATCCACCTATGAAGCCATCTTAAAATTTCAAGATTTCACACCTAAATCAAATGATGATTTAAATTCCCTGGGTATTGAACAATTGTACGAAGAGTTGCAAAACCAGACAGCATTGTTGGATAAACTGGTAACCAACTGGGATATTAAGAAATAGTGTCATTCTCCAAACCACTTACCACTGACAATCAATCCTCCCTAACATATCAAAAGGTACGGTTCTGGCATTTTTTATGAAAAGAGCCGGAATCGGCAGGGTTTGCCAGGCTATATAACCACTTCACATAAAAATACAGGGCGCGGGATGAAGAAAATAATTCTTACCTTCATTGTTACATTCCTGATGACTTCCATTTCCTTTTCGCAAGCAATTGAAGATGGCATCAACAGTCGTATCAGCCCACCATTGGTGCCCCATAACATTACCCAACAATTGGCGGCTCTTGAAGTAGAGTTAATCGAAGCGAACAAGGAAGTGGATTTCTGGCGTAATGCCCGGTTTTACAACGATAAAAAAAGAGAAAGGGAAAGAAAAGAAAAACTGGTTTTCTGGGCGCAAAAAACCGTTGAAATCAGAAATAAAATGACAAAACTTAAACAAGATCGCTCTTTCTATATGCACCAGCATTACAAAAACCAACGATATTTTTACCAGAAGAATCCCAAACCTCCCAAACCGGCCGCAACCAATTGATCGGCCATTCCCTGGCAACACAATCTATTTTCGGGTTTGTACTGCCTCAAGGGAATTAACCCTTCCGACACCTATCCTGTATTGGCGAGAGATGATCGATTAACCATGCTAACTGTTTTTTCTGGTTTTATATTTGATAATAGTTGAGTTGGAAATTACAATAATCCCGTTATCAAGGAACCGGCATTCATTTTGAACGCATGATATCGTCATCCAACCTTGTAGTTGTCTGACTTCAGCGCCTGAGAACCTTTTACGGAGGTCACAGTGTATTTCTTATCCACGAATGAAGTGATTCCCGCTTCAATTCCCCCAAATTTCAATGAAGTGATTACAAAACACATTGCTTGGATCAAAAGAAAGATTGAAGCAGGAGTTATTTTACATGCAGGTAAATGGGGTGAAACCAGGGGGATGTGTCTTGTGAAAGCCGAATCTTTGAATGAAGCTGAAGAAATACTTCGGGAAGATCCACTTATTGCCTCGGGAGCTGTGAGTTACATTGTGGATGAATTCTATTCAAATGTACCTTTGGAATAGAATCGATTGCTGTTTCGCCCGGAATAATAAAGTTGAGAAAGGAAAAGATCAAAAATCGGTCGCTGCAGGCCATCCAAGTTGCAAACAGGGTAAACTATGAGAATTGTTATATTGCTGGAAAACTCAAGGATCTCATCTAAATTTAAGGCAAAACATGGGATTTCACTGTATGTGGAAACCGAGAATCGGAAACTACTGTTTGATTGCGGACCAGATTCCACTTTTTTTGAAAATGCCCACAAACTAAAATTGGATCCGTCAGCCGTTGATTACATGATATTGTCACATGGTCATTACGACCATGGAGGCGGTTTGGCTGCTTTCATGAAACACAATTCCCATGCCAGAATTATCATGAAAAACACTGCGGTCAACCGGTATTTTGTAAAGAAGTTTTTCCTGCTAAAAATCAATATCGGTCTGAAACTAAATAAGATTGACAAAAGCAGGTTGGAGTTTATTGCAGGATATCATGAGCTGGAAAAGACTCTTGCGGTCTGCTCCGGATTCCAAAAAGACGGGTTTATTCCCGCTGGAAATACGAGTCTGTACACCATGGATGCTGATGGTAAGGATATAATGGATCCCTTTGATCATGAGGTCTGTTTATTGATCAAAGAAAACGACAAAAACGTTTTGTTCACCGGCTGTTCTCATTCCGGTTTGGGGAATATGATGCGATCCGTTAAAAAACAGGCTTCGATCGATAAAATAGATGTGGTGATGGGTGGGTTTCACCTTTATAATCCGATTACCCGAAAAACTGAATCCAGGGAGCGAATTGATAGCTTTTTGGAAGAGCTGTCAGAATTTCCTGAAACTGTATTTTATACAGGGCATTGTACCGGTAATAAAGCACTTGAATATTTACAATCCGAAAGCAACGGCAGGATTTTGCCTTTTAAAACAGGCATGGATATAACCGTCTAGCTTCTCCTCATCCGAATCGCTTTTCCCGACAACAAGCTATTTGTATTTGTTTCATTGGTTTGATTTAGTGGGTCTAAAAAAGGTATGATTCGGAGAAATTATGAATGACATCCTGCCTTGATAAATTCTACTAAAACGATTAAAGCCATGTCTGAGAAATCAAAACCGGTTGAAGTGGAAAACCCGAATTTGGAAAAAATGCTGGAAACGTCCAGCGAAAAGGCAGCATCCAAAATAGCGAAAGATCAGTTCAAGGAGAAGCAAAAGACCGAGTACAAGAGAATGGTTAAACTGCTTCCTTTCCAAATATTTATTCTGGTTGCAGATGCTGATGGGAAAATCGATCCTAAAGAAGTTTCTCAATTCAGGGAATTTCTCAGCAAGCGGGAAAAACATTGCAGCAACCAATACACCCGGAGAATGTTTCACTCAACTGTGATCAACTATTCTGCTCTTACCAATCGATTCCAGGGAGGCCAGATTAAAAAAGATTATAAAGTCGTTGAAAAGGCAATGAACTATGTAGCTATGTGTGTGAATCCCAGGATCATGGCGTCTATTTGCAAGGACTTGAAGGAACTGGCAGTAGCTATTGCAGAAGCTTCCGGTGGTTTTATGGGGGTTACCAGTCCGGTTAGTAAGGAAGAAAGCGAGGTAATCAAAAATCTGGAGGCAATATTTGCGGAGGCATCCACCAGGGCTGTTGAGATTAAGGTTCCGGACCAGTTTAGTTTTGAATTTTAGTTCAATCATCGAAGGTGATTGTTAATTCGTATTCACCACCTTCCATTTTGGCTTTCATTTTTCCTTCTTTTTCAAAAACCTTCATCATCGAAGTATTGCTGGCTAAGACATTGGCGGTAAAGCCATGCAATCCCCTTTCCTTGGCCAGTCTCGCCAGCAATCGGTACATATAAGTGGCGATTCCGTGCCCATGATACTTTTCATCCACTACAAACGCGATATCACCAAACGGCTTGTCGGCATGTTTGACATACCGGGCTTCCGCAATAATCTGGCCTTTTCCGGGAGGACCTATCAACCCTACAATCGAAACCACTGTCCGATAATCCACATTAACATACATTTGCATTTTGGAATGCGGCATCGCCTTGATTCGTGCGAAATAGCGATAATATACGGTTTCGTCGGAAAATCGATAAAACAGTCTGCGCATTTGTTCTTCGTCGGAGGGGAGAATGGCCCTGAATCGAACCTGAAGATTGTTTTTAAAGCTATGTATTTCGTTTATATCCGACTGGTAAAGATGGGAAGATTCGGAAAGAAAGATTTGATCTTTGTAGATAATATGTTTTTCTTTGGCCTTTTCTATTAACTGTGTTCGATCTTCCGGATGTGCCACCTCAATCAGGGATTGAGCACGTTCCCGAACTGTCCGTCCATACAGGTTGGCAGCACCGTATTCGGTGACTACCATATCGACGGCCTCTTTGATGCTGAACTGCTCGTCGTATTTCTCCAAAGATAATAGGAAATTGCATTCTCCTTTCAGATTTCTGCTGGGAAGGGCAAAAACAGAAACCCCACCCCTGGAAAGACGGGCAGCCGTTGCGAAGTTTCCAACTTCTCCAGGGGTTACACCTGTATTGGACCTGCCTGAGAAAAGTACAACTCTTCCCGCTAAGTCTACCTTGCGACAAGGAACAATGGTGACAAACTTTTTATTTTGACCGATAACCAGGGGATTGAAAACTTTATCGGCACTTTGAAATTCTACCATGGGGTTGTTATCCAGCCATTTCATCAATTCGGGTGTTCCCATGGCATAGGATGCCAACGATTTACCCTTGAACACCGCTTTGTTTCTGTTGGTCACGGCATTGCAGCGACACAGGTCCATCACTGCGTCGGTTATAAACGGAGTGTGAATTCCAAGATCTTTTTTATTAGCCAGGGTTTTCCCCAATGCTTCGAAAATCGGGCCGTAAGAAAATGCCAGGCAACTTCCGTCCTCTATAACTGAAGCCAGGTTGGAGGCTATCTGAACATAAACTTCGGCTGGTTGCAGCCGGGGAAAATAAAAAGGCGTTTCCTCGGATTGCACGACATAGTCAAATTCCGATATGGAGACAAAAGTATCACCGAAAGTTTGAGGAACATCTTCATTGATTTCCCCCACTACCAACCGAGCTCGATCCATCGCCTGCCTACCGGCGTCCATGGCTATTCCAAGGCAACAATACCCGGCAGCATTTGGTGGTGATATCTGTACAAAGGCCACATCAACTGCAATCTGTCCTGATCCGATCAAATGAGGAATTTGTGAGAAAAATCCCGGAATCAGGTCTACTCTGCCGGAACTAATTGCTTCATCAGCCAGCCAGCCCGGGAAAAACGTTTTCAATCTGAATTTTTTCGAATCGAGGTCTTTTGCCGTGATTGCCTCGCCAAGGCTGACCACTTGGATCAATTCCAAATCACTAATATTGTGATTATCCGATTCGATCAGGTGTTTCATTAATGTTCGCGGTTCAGCTGACCCAGTACTAAGATAAATCGACATGCCCGGTTCAAGTAAATCCAACACATCTTGCGGTTTAACCAGCTTCTTTCCCCAAACAGAATGTCTGGCACTGTCTTTATTCTTTCCCATAAGGCTGTTTAGTATCTTCATTTTCGGCAGCGTATGAATTGAATGCAACTTATTGAATTCTTGTGTCTAAAGAATATCGGATTGATCGATGGATGTCACTGCCGGAAAAGGAGGGAGGTTTGACCGGGCACAAAACAGAGGCAGTTATCGCTTATCGGCTATCTGCCATAGGATCGGTGATGTTGCCAACCAATACAGTAAAGAAGTAACGGCGGGTCTCAACCCATTAGTTTTGAACTGGTATTGTTTAACAGCCTTCACCTAATTTGTGTAAGCACAGCTCCAGCCATGAGTAACAAGATGCCTGCAATATTGGTTAGATTGGGAGTTACAATTTTTTCTTCGAAAAGTCCAAAACGGCTGATCACTACGGAACCAATAATCTGTGCTCCGATGATCAGGGGAACCGCATATACCACACCTAATCTGGCAACACCTTGAACAACGGTGAAGACGACAAAAATACCAATCGTACAACCAATGATGTAAATAATATTTACTTCCCTTATATTACTTTCGGCAGATCTTCCCATAATCAAGAGGATAATAAGCCCGGCGACCAGGCCTAGCCCATGCACCAGGGTGGCTGTTTCCCAGAAACCGGATTTTTCTCCGAAGTCG
>JANQLH010000301.1 GCA_028280735.1 SAR324 cluster bacterium
TTATGGGGTCCAGCCCGGAATGATGCAGAATCAAAATCTGCCCATAATCACCAAAATTCTTATTGTGACACAGTCTGTAAGCCCGGAGTGACAGTGTGACTAAAGGTCTGTTAAATCTAGGAAAACCATAAATTTTCTTATTGTAACACAGTCTGCAAGTCCGGCATGACGGGGACTCAAGATTTCACAAGATTATGCAGTTTTTAGCAAATGGATCACAAGGTAAGCAATAAAAGACTTTTCGGAGCGGACTCAAATCTTAGGTTTAAAATCTAAAATTGTTATAATTATCAAAAAAATTGATTGTTATCCGGGATTGTAATAAAATGTGACCAAGCTGTTCGCAATTCCAGGTATTTCCCAACAAAACAATCATATGACCATACAATTCAACCGCTATTATAATATCAAGGCTGCCGGGCCTCAGGCTATCAGGCTAAGCGCGACCCTGTTGCAATCCTACCCTGTTACCAGGGCTTGTTTGGGTATTCTTGGCAACAAACTGCTGGAGCGGGTCTGTTTCGGATTTTTTACCGAAGAGCAGCCGTTTATTACGCAGGGAGAGCAGGGCAAGGATCTTTTCCTATTGTGTGATGAATCGGTTGATGTTTTTGTTGACGGAAAAAGAGTAGTTAAAATGGAAGCCCCTGTTTTACTGGGGGACAAGGGAATCGTTGAACCGGAATCTCGTCGGGCTGCTACAATTAGTGCGGCTCCGGAAAAAACTTGTTTCTTGCTTAAAATTCCGATGGGATTGTTCATCAGGAATTTTGATGACATGTCAATAGATGACGCCAGTTTTTCACAAGAGATAGGGATCTTCTACAACATGTTCAAAGGAATTCAGGCCCGCTTGTTTGAATTTGCCTTTATTCAAAAAAATCTCTGGGAAGAGGCGATCACAACCCAGACCCTGGCCAAAACACAGGGTCTGATTAAGATTCTGGATAATCGTATCGATGAGGAATGGGGCGACGATATTTGGGAAACCGTTCGGGTTCATCTGTTGGATTCGTTAGGGTTTCAGTGGCCGGAAGGTGTACCTTTGGACATCTCTACCTTTAGAAATCTTTTAAGACAGCATCTGGATGAAAAGTATCCGCGGGAAGCATTTAAGGGCAAAGACGCTGATTACATTAAGCGCAAGCATCAAATCTGGAGAAAATGGCTGACCTCGACAGCTGCAGTTATCATGAAAGGGCTGCCGATGGAAAGCGGCGAAATTGACGGGAATAAAATCCAGCTTTTTAATCCTAGGAATTACCAGATTCGTATTCAGGGTCTTATCAGGGCGATCGAAAAAAAGTTCCTTACCCATAAAGTGCGTGAGCTTGCTGACAACGAAGATATAGCCAAAGGATCAGGAGCAGAATTAATTAAAAGCTTTTTCGGCAGAACGGAACAGGATAATACTTTTGATTTAAAAAGCTATCTCAATTCTTTTGAACAGACTTTTAAACTAAAGTACCCAAAGCGCATGCAGACGCAGATTGCGCAACGAACGGCCCTGGTTGCGGCTAAGTGCGAGAATGAGTTTAATGAATCTGTTGCAGCGATGAAAACACTGTTGGAAAAAAGCCAAACTGAATTGACAGGGTCCTACAAGGTACAGATTAAAAATAATGATGAAAAAACTGATTCCGAAAAGACTCTGATGCCTTTGAATAAAGCAATTGCGAGGTATTATCAACATTTAAACGAACCTACAATCTCTAAACACGGAAAAGTAACCTATAAACATGAATCGACACCCAGCGTCGCAAAACTATTGAAATCCGTCGGTGTCAAGCATGCCAAGGAGGAGATTTTGCGAGCCGTTCAGACGCAGGTGAAAAGACTGAACATTTCCGCCCGTCTCTTAACATTTGATTATATAAAAAACAGTTTCCACTTGTGTCAGGCCGCTCCGGGCTCTGAAATTGCCAGTCATGATCTGGAAAGACACTATTGGATGCCTGTTTCAACAGGGGTTCGTCTGTTTGCCTCCGACAATGAGTTTACGGAAATTCCCCCCGGCTCCTTGATAGGCGGAAAAGGCTGGGTGCAGGATGCAAGTGATGAAAAGGGAAAAAGCCTGGGAGTCTGGAAGCTGAAAACACCTGAGGCTGCTTCCGATCTTGATCTCCACCAGGGTCATTTGTTGCTGGTATTGCCTAGTCAAATGTTTCCCTGGGAAATTAACTCCAGACCCAATGCCCGGGTTTTTAAATCATCACATGTCCCCTTGATGCAATGGCTGATCAACAAACAGCTTTCTCATATTTCACTGCATATTCCGGCAAGGGATCGGGCGTTTGAAAGCCTGCAGAAAAATGAACAAATTTTACGATTGGAAAGAAAGGTAAAGGCATTTGAAAATTCCTCGGTTAACTTAACTTCGGACGATTACCAAAAGATAACCAACTTTTTGCAAAACACTCTAAATGTGGCATTACCGCAGGATAAACCATTGCCGTCAAATGTTCTTGCCAAGAAGATCTATAATTTCATTTTAAAACAGATGACAATCGACTACCAAAAACTGGAGCCTGAACAAGTCGGTAACAGAACGTACACCAAGTGGAGGATGATTTTGAGTGAGATTGTGCAGATCACTGAACAATCGGAAATGGAAAGATCCGTACTCAGCTCGACCCCGTTTTTTGAAGTTATTGAAAATGAACTGAGAGCCATACTGGATAGCTTTAACATATCAAAAGCAAAACAATATGTGCAGCTGACCGGGCAAACTCCTTATTTGCAGCTGCCACAAATTCTAAACGAACTGGAAAACCCGGACGGAGACAGGCAACTCCTGTATGAACTGATTCAGTCAACCTTGGAAACATACCTGCGACTGGTCATTGAAGAGACCAGGCTCTATAAACTGAAAAACGAGCAAGCCGGCCAAAAACGTTCAAAGACAGATGTACACGCACTTCAAACCAAGACTATTCTGGAAAGTTCGGCAAAACTAAAAGGCATTATCATGAGCAAACAAAAAAACGTCGGTTCTCCAGCGGTCAGCAGGTCAGCCTAAGAATTTTAAACCATAGTCTATAAAACGGCACGGCGATAGCATTTCTTGTAATCGTTGCGGAACAAGGAAGTTCCGGCTGCGATACTACCGCCGCGCACCAGGGACTGGTGCCAACCTTTCATTTGTTTTTTCAGATTAGCCTTCCCAATCCAATAAATCCTTTCCTGATTTTTTAGGTGAACTCAACCACTCTTCGGTTTGACGGATGCAGGCTGATACTTCACAATCAAATTTGTTTTGTCACTCAAACAATAAGGAAACGATGATCTCAGAACTGACCAAACCCACTGTTCTTGTCGATAAACCGAAAGCCTGCAAAAACATTTCTGACATGGCAAAAAAAGCAAGAAACAGTGGTTGTGAGTTCCGACCGCATTTTAAAACCCATCAGTCTGCCGAAATAGGTAAATGGTTCAGGGAGCAGGATATCAATAAAATTGCCGTATCTTCCCTGGATATGGCCAGCTATTTCGCAGGCCACGGTTGGAATGATATCTCTGTTTGCGTTCCGGTCAACCTGAGGCAGATGGAACAAATAAATCACTTGTCATCGCAAACCAGGTTGCATCTGTTAGTTGAATCTATTGAGGCGGTCAAACAGCTGGGCGACTCCGCCAGTGGTCAGATTCAAATCTGGATTGAGATAGATACAGGCTATCACAGGTCCGGAGTGGCTTGGGACAATACCGATTTGATTAAAACGATAAGCGGGATGATCAGTCAAAACCCTCGGCTCGAATTCCAGGGGGTTCTGACACATTCAGGGCATACATATCGTGCCCGCAGTCAGGATCAGATTAAAGGTATTTACCTGGATACTTTGGAAAAGATGAAGGATGTTAAACGTCAAATCGAGGCAACCGGGCAGAAACCATGCAAAATATCAATTGGTGACACGCCCGGATGCAGTGTTATGACAACCTTCGATTCGGAGATAGATGAAATCAGACCCGGGAATTTTATATTTTTTGACCTGACACAGCTGATTATCGGCTCTTGTGAAGAGGCCGACATAGCGATAGGGGTTGCGTGTCCTGTTATAGCCAAATACCCGGAAAGAAATGAAATTGTGATATACGGCGGAGCGGTACATCTTTCGAAAGAAGTAATTCTACTGAATGAAAACGAGAAAAGCTACGGAATGGTTTGCCAGCTTTTGGATCAAGGGTGGGGAAAATCGATCGCTGATGTCACTGTGACTGAACTATCCCAGGAACACGGCAAGATATCGGCTCCCCGGGCCTGGATTGATTCTATCGAAATTGGGGACTTGCTGGTGGTTTTACCGGTTCATTCCTGTCTTACAGCCAATCTTTTTCAAACAATGGCAACACTTGAGGGAGAGCAATTATCTTGTTTCCGCTTGTAAGAGGTTGATTATTTCAATCGTTTAATCCTGGGGATTGTTTCAACTTTCGAGTATTGCAACCAAGCCGATGATACCAGTGAACATAACTGTCAGCGGGCTTTATTCGAAGGGATAATAATCAGATAAGACGTTCCCTTTTCATTGGTAATGCTTATTGTTCCCTCCATCTGGTCCTGTACCAGGGTTCTTACCAGGCTTAGTCCAAGGCTTTCAGACTGTTGCCAGTCAAATTCACTCTCCAATCCCACACCGTTGTCACTAACCTTTAACTCGGTATCCTGATTTTCCAGGGTGCGACATGAAATCGTGATTTGCCCCTTTTTATTATCCGGAAAAGCATGTTTCAAGGAATTTGTAATTAATTCGTTGACTACCAGTCCGACCGATGATGCCAGATCTGCATTGATGGTATGGTCTTCAATCAGAAGATCCATTCCAACATGTCTGGCAGCGGTACCAAAAGACTCGCGAATCATTACGATCAGGTCTGTCAGATAGTCTTTTACATTGATTTCGGATAGGTTTTCGGATTGATAGAGAAATTTATGAATCAAAGACATGGCTTGCAATCTATTCTGGCTGTCCCGCGGAATCTTTTTTGCTGTTAAATTCTTTGTTTTGTTGCTTTGCAGGTTGATAAGACTGGTGATAACAGCCAGATTGTTTTTTACCCGGTGATGGATTTCCTGTAACAGGGTTTCCTTTTCTTTCAGTGACAATTTAATTTGGTTTTCAGCCTCGATTCTGGAGCTGATGTCGCGTATGGCAGTGATGTGCACTTCTTTTCCCCGGTATTCAAACCCATTGGTGACTATTTCCACGGGAAAGGTCGACCCATCCTTCTTTTTATGCCAAAAGACCGGTTCGTCCGCATGCAAATCCATTGACGCAGATTCGCTTGTTTCCGGTTCCGCTGCAAAGTCGGTGCTTTTCATACCCAGAATTTCTTGCCTGGTATAACCATAATGATTTAAAAAGCCCTGGTTGACTTCCAGAATATTTCCCGTTTCATTCTCAATCAGGGCCAGGAAGTCTGAACCCAGCTCAAATAGAGTCCGGTACTTTTTTTCATGCTCTGTTAATGCCTGTTCAATTTTTCGAAATTCAGTGACATCGGTGATAAAGGTACAAATCTCTTCAATTTCATTTTTGTGATTGTGGATGTTGCTACGATTAATGATGAAATCGACGAATCTTCCCCCAACAATCTCTTCATTTATCGTTACGGTCGGGTGATCACTATTGGTTTCAACGCTTCTGATATATTTCTGCTTCTCGCTTTCAATCGTTTCAGGATTGGAACTTAAGCTCCAAAGTGCTCTTCCGATTATTTCCTCCTTTGGAATAGCCAACATTTTCTGATGAGCCTTGTTTGAATAGGTAATGATACCATTTCTGTCACTGAATTGAACTCCAACCGGGGCAGTGTCAAGAATCCGGTTTAATCTTTTTTCATTGGCAACTATGGCGTTTTCAGCTTCTTTCTTTTCCGTAATATCAGTCATTGAGCCGACAATGGAAACTGTTTTGCCATCCGCCACAATGGGGTTTTCTCTTATTTCACACCAGACATGTTTACCCGAATTGTGTTTTAATTCCAGCTCGTAGGATGGTTGGGCAACTCCCGTATCAATAGCTTTTTGAGTCAGTTCAAGTCCGATTTTGTTGACGGGGTGGTCAGTAGTCAGTTTCTTCCAGTTTACTTTTGCTTCTTCAGGCTCATAGCCCAAGACGTCTTTTACTTGTGGGCTGAGATAAGTAAGCTGATTATTGGTGTCATGTGCAAAAAATATGGTTGAGCTGCTTTCGATAATTGATTGAAGCTTGTTTTGAGTCTCCCTGAGTTCCTTTATGACCTGATGGCGTTCGATAAGTGTTCCTATGCGTTCGCCCAGTGAATTGAGCAAATACCTTTCTTCTTTCAGGAATACTTTTTCATCGGCTTCCGGTCTTTCTTCACTGTAAAACACAATCAGTTTGCCCACCTTTTTATTCTTTACCCTGATGTCAACCGTTTGTGACCATTTTTCCTCAATGCTGATATCCCGGTGAGGACACATAATCGTATCACCATTATCGAAAACAATTCTGGAATGAGTAACTTCGGGGTATTGCCATGCTTTGGCGATTAACTGAATGACTTGCTGGAGCATCTCTTCCAATGGTATCTCAGCGGACTCTGCCAGGCGAGAAATTCCGTAAAAACATTCAAGTTCTTTAACGCGCTGATTTAAAACCCGTTTTGTTTTTTGTTGTTCTCGGTCGACCTTGGCCGTGTATAACGCCATTTCAATTGTTACCTTCAGTTCCCTTTCCTGAACAGGTTTTAGGAGAAGTC
>JANQLH010000089.1 GCA_028280735.1 SAR324 cluster bacterium
ATGGTGGCGCTCGCAAGCTCGCTGACCATAGGCTAATTTAATGAACGCTTTCAGCGTTAAGCGCAATTCATTGCTGTTATACCGGAAAACAACTTAGCGCTTATGGGTCAACAGACTGTGTCGTAATAGAAAAATCTATAATTTTTCCAAATCAATCGACGTTTGGTCACGCTTGCCACCCCGGACTTGATCCGGGTTCCATTAATTATTTCAATCAGTTGCAAATGGATTCCGGATCATGAGATGCGAAGCTTGCAGCATAGATCGGAATGACAGAGCTTCAACATCATAAGCACGATATGCAAACTGTTTAATTGTGACACAGCCTGTTGACCCGGAATCTAAACAGGCTTTACCAGCCGGCTGTTTCTGGATACCGGATCAAGTCCGGTATGACTTCGAAACCTAATTATTACAAAGTTTTGAAGTGATAAGATCATCATCGAGATTTAAATCTTGTGCTGTAATAGCTCCAAAAGAGCGAAACAGCATTAAGCTAAGGAGCTAACCCCAGCTAGAGAATAAAATCTAAAGAGGTAACGTGACGGTAGGTCATTCCGGGCTTGACCCGGAATCTAAACAGACTTTACCGGTCAGCTGTTTCTGGATTCCGGATCATGAGATGCGAAGCTTGAAGCATAGAGGGGATGTGCGAATTGGTTCTATGGGGGGGTAGAACCAAATTGCTTGTAGATTCCTTACCTGCCGTTTAATACACAGGTCATCGATACGATACAATTCTGTCTCCCCGGAACGCCCTTCACCCGTGATGATAAGGTGCGAGCGGACATCAGAAACAGTTTATTGAGAACAATGGCAAGGATCATAAGCTAGTTCTCCGCAGTTCGCCATTGCATAATTTTTAAATTTGTCTGGTATGCCATTTTGGCAACTTCAATATTGGGACAATGGGTCTTGTAATGATATGGTAAGTCCATAAAATTGTCCGGTTTCGTTTCAACTATTGTTGGTTCACCTTTGTTTAAATAACAATAAAAAGGTCGATGTCTCGTTTCCATGTTACCCCCATTTGATTCATTTTGATGTTTGATAGGTATTTCACTCAATGCATTCTCCTTGCCCAAGTGTATAAAATCCCAACTTTTTTTTTGCGTTTAATAATAGGAAAATCAGATATAACGTATTGTTTTGAAAAGGTTTTTAAACCAAGTGCTTAATCGTTAAAACCGAATAAAATCAACAAGCTATCGCTTTGAAAAAAAATCCTACCTTATCATCAGGTATTGATTGATTTTACCAAAATAGCCTTCCGGCCAAATTGATTAAACCCGGCCTCTTTGTTAAGCTCGTTTCCAAGTGATATATCTTTCATATTAACACAAGTTTATGCACAGGAAAAGATTTTGTTTTAATTAGATGGTTAAACGCTCTTTCATAAATCTCGGATGTTTCAGTTTCATCGCCTTTCAACGTTGAACTTCTTATGGATAAAACAGTTTCTGAAAGTGACTTAAAAAATATCACAGCCCTTGCGGCAAAATGGCAGAACCGCGCTAATGATCTGATCACAAAAGATGAGAGGATTAATCAGGAAAGAATTCGTCAGTTAATTTTGCATCCCCTGGACAAGGCTTTTCTCTCCAAACTCATCGACCAGTGCTTCCGATCCAAGGATGTCAAGCGTATTGCCGAACAAATTACCTTTCTGTTGAAGCGTAGCTCCTTTCCCGATTTTTTTACTATTGGCGACGTCATGTTAATGTGGCTGTTTCTGGCTGTTGGCAGGCATTTTCCCAGGATTGCCGTGCCGATAGTGATAGAGAGAATTAAAAAGGATAGTGGGAACTCCATTCTGCCGGGAGAAAAAGATAAGCTTTCAGATGTTTTATCTCAAAAAAGAAATCAACGGCTTCAGCTTGATATCAACCGACTGTGCTCCGCAACCCTGGGTCAAAATGAGGCTGATAAAAGGCTGGGGGCTATCCTGGACGATCTGGCAAATCCGTCTATTTCCCATCTCTCTCTTGTAACCAGCTCCTTATGTCCTCAAATCGAAGCAATTGCACATGACCACCAGGTTAATATTGTTGTTCAAAAACTTTCCGAGATTTATCGCACGGCACAATTAAATTATTTTTCTGATTCCAAAGGAAAAAAACAACCCAAGTTTGTTAATCTTGATATTGAAAACTGTCATGAGTTATACCTTTCAGCCGAAGCTTTCCAAAGAACCTTGGAAAAGGATGAATTTAAAACATTGACCGCCGGAATTGCTCTTCAGGCATACCTGCCGGAATCCCTGACGATACAGCAACAGCTCACAAAATGGGCACAAAAACGAATACAGGAAGGCGGAAGTCCCATCAAAATCCGACTGGTCAAAGGTGCCAACTTGGGTATGGAAAAAATAAAGGCGGCTTTAAACGGATGGCCCTCTGCCACTTACCCTACAAAGCTGGAGGTAGATGGAAACTTTAAAAAAATGATCGATTTTGGATTGTCAAACCAGAATTTCCGTTCGGTACGCCTGGGTATCGCTTCTCACAATGTCTTCGATCTGGCATACGGCAGATACATGGCCAGTACCAGGGACGCATTGGAATATACGGATTTGGAAATGTATTATTCAGTTGCCGGTCACATGCAGGCTGCTATCAAGGAAGACACTGACAACCTGGTTCTATATGCTCCCATTGCCAACAAAAAAGAGTTTATCAATTCGGTCGGTTATTTGATTCGACGACTGGACGAAAACACAGCCACGGATAGTTTTCTGAGGCATGCCATTGGTCTGACCACGGATTCAAAAGCTTGGCACACCCTGCAGGGCCTGTTTTTAGAATCCTGCCGGATTAAATCAAGTGTTACCACTCAATCTCCTCGAAAACAGGATAGGAACTCCGACACCCAAGATGAAAAAGCAGGTACCTATCACCTGGGAAAGTTTGATAATGAGCCGATAACAGACTGGTCTCTGGCTGCAAACAGAACCTGGGCTGTAAAAATAAGGAACAAATGGCAGGGGCCTCAATCCGCCCTTCCGATAAAGATCCCGGTTGTTATTGAAGGACGGGACATTGAAAACAGCAGCAAACAGAAAACTAGTTTCGATCTCTCCGTTCTTTCCGAGAAAGCTGCCATCAGCATCGCCTGTTTGGCAGATCCGAGTCATGTTGACAAAGCCGTTAACGTCGCCCGTTCCGATCCTGATAAATGGAGTGAAAATACCTTAAATGAGAGACATGCCATCCTTTCAATTGTAGCCAGGAACTTGCGAAAGGCCAGGGCAGACTTGATTGGAGCCACAGCAGCCACAACGGGGAGAGTGTTCAAGGAAATTGATATCGAGATTTCCCGGGCAATTGATTATGTCGAATACTATCCCCATTCGGTTAAACCTTTTATAGAGCCCCGTTACCTGGAATCCCAAGGCAAAGGGGTCGGCGTTGTGATTTCTCCCAAATTTAGTCCCATTGCCACTCCTTGTGATGGTATTGCCGCGGCATTGGCAACAGGAAACACAGTCATCCTCAACCCCTCCATAGAAGCGATCACCCCGGCCTGGATGCTGTGTCAGTGTTTTTGGGAAGCGGGAATATCAAAAAACACCTTACAGTTTCTTCCTGGTGATCGGTTTGATGTCGGCCAAAAGCTTGTAACTCACAAAGATGTTGATTTTGTAATCTTAAACGGGAGAAGGCAATCTGCCAGGGAGCTTTTGAAGGCAAATTCCCAAATAGATCTCTACCCGCAGACCAGCGGCAAGAATAGTATCATTATTACCGCCGTGTCTGATAAATCCCAGGCTGTTCGAAATGTTATCGAATCGGCGTTCGGAGACTGCGGACAGAAAAACTCGGCAGTGTCTCTTCTTATTCTCGAAAAAGAAGTTTTTAATGACCCTGGATTTAAGAACCTGCTGGTCGATGCTGCCGCTTCATACAGTGTTGGGTCTTGTTGGGATTTCAACAGCAGGATGGGTCCCCTTTCTAATCCGGCTGAAGGAAACCTATTGCGTGCCCTGACCCAATTGGAACCCGGGGAAAGCTGGGCTCTGAAACCGGAATTGTCAAAAGAAAACAACCAGCTTTGGACCCCGGGCATTAAATGGAATGTCAAACCCGGATCATTTATGCATTTGTCAGAATTTTACGGTCCGATTCTGGGAGTAATGAATGCAAACAGTTTTCAAAAGGCTATCGATCTGGCTAATCAGTCCGGCTATGGAGTGGCAGCCGGTCTGGAGTGCCTTGACAAACTAAAACAGCAACGTTGGAAAAAGCAGATTAAGGCGGGCAACCTGTTTATCAATGGGGCAACGATCAACTCTTTCGTATTGAGACAACCATTCGGTGGATGGGGATACCCGGTGACAAGTCGAGGTGCGAAAAGTGGCGGTCCCAACTATGTTACACAGTTTATGACTTTTAATGAGAAGGGTGCA
>JANQLH010000332.1 GCA_028280735.1 SAR324 cluster bacterium
CCCCATTGAACAGAAAATGGTTCGTTCCTTAAGTATTTCAAGTGGTAAGGGAGGTGTTGGCAAAACCAACATCGTGGTCAATCTGGCTATTCACCTGGCCAAAATGGGGAAAAAGGTTTTTCTTATTGATGCCGATTTAGGCTTGGCCAACATCGACATCATGCTCAACCTCGCCCCTGAATATACTATTGAAGATGTGCTGGCAGGTACGAAAAACATCAACGACATTATTATCGAAGGACCTCTTGGCATCCATATTCTTCCGGCTTCTTCGGGCATTAGTGAGATGCAGTCATTATCCGCAGAACAACAGATGTCGATGCTGACGGAATTAAGCCGGCTGAAAACCCGCTACGATTACATTTTGATCGATACCGGTGCCGGAATATCATCCAACGTTCTCCGTTTCAACGCGGCTGTGGATGAAGTCTGCGTTGTTACCAATACGGAGCCGACTTCAATCACCGACGCATATGCCTTAATGAAAATCATGTCTTCAAAGTACCAGGTGAACAGCTTCAACCTGATTGTTAACGAAAGTTCCCTACAGGAAGCAAAAAGCGTATATATGCGGCTGGTGAAAGTCCTGAATAAATTTCTCACTGTAAACTTGGAATTGATCGGCTTTATTCCCAGGGATCTGAATTTTGTTCGTGCTGTTCGCCAACAAACTCCACTTTCTTTGCTGAGCCCCAACTCTCCTACCACAAAAGCATTTGCCAATCTCGCCCGGCAAATCGAACTAAAACCCGGGCAATCGATAGAAGATGAAGACAAAGAAACCTTCTGGAAACGACTTGGAAATTGGAAACGTAACAATTAGTGCCCTGTTGCCGGGATAATACCGGTCCGATTTCAGATAGGCATACGAATTGCTTTGCATGGATTGTCGATTAGACTGATCACTCCGTTGACCATTGGTTGATCAAAAATATTTCTGGATAATTCATAGATTTTTCCATGCAAAACCCATATATTCAGCAAGCGCAAAACAAAAACGAACAGATTGCAATCGAATATGCCCCGGTTGTCAAGCATATTGCCCTCAAACTCTCTGCCAGGCTACCTTCCGGATATGAACCGGATGATTTGATCCAAGCCGGCATGATTGGGCTTTTGGAAGCCATTGAACGCTTTGATCCCAAAAGAGGTGTGAAATTCAAAACGTTCGCTGAATTCAGGGTGCGCGGTGCCATGCTTGACGAATTGAGAGCCAGGGACTGGATTCCCAGGTCGGTCAGGGATAACAGCAGTAAGCTGGAAGAAGCCTATAGTGAACTCAGGGCCAAAAACATCGACCATCCCACCGACAAACAACTGGCCAAGCAATTGGATATAAAACCAAAGGAATTTCCCGCATTTCTGGACAAGGCCAAACCAATTCCCCTTTTGTCTTTGGATAGCCTGGGCAAGTTAAGCAGCCCTGACACCGGTATGGATATTCTGGAAACTTTGTCCGATCCTGAACAGGAAAGTCCGGTTGAAACTATTTTAGGCAGCGAGGCCAAGGAGCTCGTTATTTCCGCGTTGGAGAAACTGCCGGAAAAAGAAAAACTCGTCCTTTCGCTCTACTATGTTGAAGATTTAAACTTGAAGGAAATAGGTGAAGTAATGGATGTTTCCGAATCGAGAATATCGCAGATGAGAACCAAAGCAATTGCCATGCTCCGGTCTTATATGAAGTCCTACCTTGAAAGCTAATTGAAACAATGTTTTCAACAAGCTAACTATTTTGTTTGAGTAGATCAGCCTGTTGGTTTGCTGCTAAAGAATCCACAATCTCATTAATATCCCCGTTATTTAAAATCTCATCGAGTTTATAAAGAGAGAGGTTTATCCTGTGGTCCGTGATTCTACCCTGGGGGAAATTGTAGGTCCTGATGCGTTCACTTCTATCACCGCTACCAACCATGCTTTTGCGTAATTGAGCCTCTTCTGTTGTCGCTGCTTCCAATTCAGCTTCATAAAGCTTGGCTTTCAAGTGCTTCATGGCTTTCGCCCGATTTTTAATCTGAGACCGCTCCTCCTGGCAAGTAACCACAATCCCGGAGGGAAGGTGGGTAATTCTGATAGCCGAATCAGTCGTATTGACGTGCTGCCCCCCGGCTCCTTGAGATCTATAGGTATCGATTTTTAAATCGGTACTTTTCACTTCGATATCGATATCCTCAGCTTCCGGGAGTATTGCGACCGTCACAGCTGAAGTATGGACCCGCCCTTGAGTCTCCGTGGCTGGAACCCGTTGTACCCTGTGAGTACCAGCTTCAAACTTCATGCGACTGAAAACATTTTTGCCGTCGATGGAAACAACAATTTCCTTAAACCCTCCAATCCCCGTAGGATTGCTGCTCATCACCTCGACTTTCCACCGGTTTGCCTCGGCAAACCTGGAATACATGCGATACAAATCGGCGACAAACAGGGCTGCTTCCTCACCACCTGTACCTGCTCGAATTTCCAGGATGGCATTCTTTTCGTCATCGGGATCTTTCGGAAGCAGAAGAATTTTCGCGTTTTGGGTCAATTCTTCAATTTCAGATTTAAGACCAACCAGCTCTTCCTTGGCTAAATCCCTTAATTCCTGATCCTCAGAAGTATCTGCCAGAATTGCTTCATTATCTTCAAGCTCTTTCTGCTTTTGACTTAATGTCTGAAATGCTTCAACAATCGGAAGCATCTTGGCCTGTTCTTTAGAAAGCTCCTGGAACCTTTTGGAATCACTGATATTTTCTGGCTGATTTAAAAGGGCAGTAATCTCTTCGTATCTGTCTGATATTTTAGCAAGTTTATCAAGCATAGCGCTTCAAGAAAGGAGTTCTTTCCACAGGGATGTTTTGAATAAAAAAGCAGGGAGCTAAAACGAAAAAAGCAGAGCGCAGCAAATTGATTTTGCTCCTGACTCTGCTACGCGTGTTTCAAAAACGAATGGCTTACTTGCCAACGTTTTGATATTTCTTTTTGAATCTCTCGATACGACCTTCCGTATCCACCAGTTTCTCTTTTCCCGTATAAAGCGGATGACACTGTGAACAGATTTCAAGTTTTACTTCACCACCGAGCGTGGAACCGATCTCAAAAGAAGCGCCACAAGCACATTTATAGGTCGTCTGGTCGTACTTCGGATGAATGCCTTCTTTCATTTTTCTTTATGGTTATTGATTAACAGTATTATTGGCTCAATCGGCCAATAGGCTTTCGACTCACCTCACGGTGGACCGTTATGTTCTTTTTGGTAAACTGATATTATCGAATGAAAAAACAACTATGACAACAATTAATTATTGCCGTTTTATATTAGTTATTTACCATACTTAACAGCTCTGCATTTGTCGGAAACTTTTCAACTTTATCCAGCAGAAAATCCATTGCATCCTGAGAATTGGAAGCAGAGAGTATTCGACGCAGTTTCCAGATGTCCTGGGTATTTTTCAGCAGTAGTTCTTCTTTTCTGGTTGAAGAGCGATCGATATCCATAGCAGGAAAAATACGCTTTTCGGATAGCTTTCGATCAAGAGTCAGTTCCATATTACCTGTTCCCTTAAATTCTTCAAAAATCACTTCATCCATCCGACTTCCGGTTTCTATTAACGCCGTTGCCAGAATGGTGAGAGACCCGCCGCCTTCGATGTTTCTGGCCGCACCAAAAAATCTTTTTGGTTTATGCAGGGCATTGGCATCCACCCCTCCGGACAGGATTTTGCCGCTGGCAGGAATGACCGTATTGTAGGCCCTTGCCAACCTGGTAATGGAGTCCAGCAGAATGACTACGTCATGGTTATGTTCAACCAAACGCTTGGCTTTTTCGATAACCATCTCCGCAACCTGCACGTGCCGTGAGGCTGGTTCATCAAAAGTGGAACTCACCACTTCACCCCGTACTGACCGCTTCATATCAGTAACTTCTTCAGGTCGTTCATCGATCAGCAGGACAATCAGCATAACATCCGGATGATTTGTGGTAATGCTGTTGGCAATGGTTTGCAGAATCATGGTCTTACCGGTAAAGGGAGGAGCAACAATCAACCCTCTCTGCCCTTTTCCAATGGGGCAAAACAGATCTATAATCCGAGTGGTCTTATCGCCATCCTTTCTCTCCAGATCCATCATCTGGTCAGGATGCAGGGGAGTCAGATTCTCAAACAGGGTTTTATCCTTCGCTTTCTCAGGGTCTTCGAAATTGAGCTTTTCAACTTTTAAAAGTGCATAGTACCGCTCACTTTCCTTTGGTGGCCTTACCTGACCTTCAATCGTGTCACCGGTTCTCAGGTTAAACCGTCGAATTTGAGACGGAGAAACATAAATATCGTCCGGCCCGGGAATATAGCTGAAGTCATGCGATCTGAGAAAACCAAATCCATCAGGAAGAGTTTCCAAAACGCCCTGGCTGTATATAGCGCCACCTCTTGCTGTTTGGGCGTTAAGCAAGGCAAAAATCAATTCCTGTCGCAGCATGTTGTTTGCGTTCTCAATATTAAAAGACCTGGCCATATCTTCCAGTTCTTTAATATTCATTCCTTTAATTTCAGAGAGAATGAGGGATTTAACGTTGCTGTTTACCGATACTTGGGAGGAATTTGAAGATTTTTTTCGGATTGTTTGAGAATCTCTTTTCACATTATGCCGAGGTGAAGAATTATCTGATTTTGTACGTTGCACAGTAATTTATGATTAAAAGGTTATCGAAAATTGGTCAGAGAAGTGGTTAACGAGATCTACCTGATTCAATGATATACTCTTGAAAGGCGAGCAGCGGATAGTTTGTCGTTGATTGTTTTGGAAGAATTACCGTTAATGTAGCAATCTGAGGCGTGTTGCTTTGTTTGTCATCTTATCTAAGGTATATCCATCCAAAATTAAAAGTCAACCTTTATTTTTCGGCTGCTTCAGAAGTGAAGGGAGTCCAGCCTGATTATATCTCTTCTTCCAGTTTTAAAAAAGCCTTGCTATCTGAATTATAGCATGTTTCCCGGTATTTTTTAATAACCTTGGTTAACATTCTTTCTTCATGTTCCACGCGGCCGGGTGTATAGGCTGCAAAGATACGTTGATTGTATCTCTTTCTTCCAAAAACCGCATCCGCGGAAGAATTGACCTTTTTAGTCAGCCTCGCGTCGTCAAGCTTTTGTCTTGTTTGCAGATACTTGTCCTTAAGTGTGTTTCTGGTTTTTTCCGATGAGCGAACAATCAGCATAGTCAAGGGAGACCACCATTTTATGGCACCATATTTGGCAGATTTTCTTAATACGCCGGTCATCCTCATCGCTAAACGAGATAGTATTCCGACAAGAATAAGCGCCCCGATCCAGGTGATGATAAACAGACCCGGATCCAAGCGAATACCGCTGAAGTAAACCAATTGATATATCAGTAGTATCACCAGGGCATTTATAATCCCTGGAAACGCGGATAATGCTTCAAGGGATACATTTCCCCACATCCCGGTTTCTTTTATACCCGTCGGGACTTTTAGGCTAACTGAAACTAATGATATGAAAGAAACAAGAACAAGGAACTCCAACAGGTCCGGTATAAAGTGTTTCGGCTGCAGAATAGAATGTCTGCGAGCCAGCAGGATCAGTTGAACGGGGATGATGTAGGATGCTATTCCGAAAAAATCAAATAAAAAGCCGGCCAGTAAGGCTCCCGGCAAACCAAGCCAGTTCGAGATTCCGTCTACAGGTCTAAAGAGGTTAAACGGATTGGGATCCAATGCGCTGTAACTTAACAACGATACCAGAATTGAAACACCCAGTAAAAGTTTCAAGACCACTAACTTGGAAACAGGTCGCTCGACATAAAAACTTTTGATTAGCTGACTTTTGAAAACAGCGGCCATGGAAGCTTAGTTAGAGGGAACGGAGTCGCGTGCTCGTGCGAGATAAATATCGTAAAATTGTCCGACCGATTTCACATCATGCGCATCCGAACCATAGATTAGTCTAATACGATGGCGCCGACAAAACTTCATCATTGTTTCTGTAATATACACGTCGTGGCAAAGATCTTTTTTAAGACCCGCGACATTATAATCCAAATCCCATCCATTGTTTTTTATTAACCCGAATAATCTCTCAAAATCCGGCTTGTAACCGGTTTCATTGTATTCAATCGGATAGCGTTTGATGTATTTGCTGATTAATCCCAAATGACCGAGTCTTTTATTTAAAGTCGGGTGAACGGGATGATTTACCAAGGATTCCATGTTTTGCCAGTATACCCGATGCACTTCTTCTATGGAACCATAGTGAGAAATCAATTCGGAATCAAATGTTTCCGGGGAATAGTCAATCGGAGCAATACCGTTTTTCCCCTTAATCATGTGGATGGATACCAGAAGATCATCAAGGTATGGAAGATATTGTTCCGTAAACTGGTCAAAATGATCTTGAAAACCATCAATATAATCAACTTCCAATCCAGCCAGTACTTTGATCTTGCCGCTGTAAAACCTCTTGATATCCGTCAAATGGGAGAAATAGTCGTCCAGTTCGTGAGGCAGCAGGGTAAAATCAGCTGCCAGCTCCGGATCATCAATGATTCCCGGAGGTAGTGGTGCATGCTCTGTTATTGAGTAAACTTGGAAACCCAGTTCAATAGCTTTTTCAACCATGAGCTTGGTTTTTTCCCCACTGCCGTGTCGACAAAACTCGGAATGGGTATGCCCGTCCCATTTAATCATTTGAATCCAATTGAATGATATAAAAATGCCGCTTCTGAATTGATATTATGCTTTAACGTTCGAGGTAGGGAGTAACCTGTTTATCAATCCAATTCCTAAACTCGCAACGTTTAACTTCCTCGTTCAAAACATCATCATCCACAGCCAGCTGCCAGCGAAGATCCTTTCTATCAGGCTGTGCAAACAGTTCCTTCAACAAATTAACATAGGTTAGAAAATCATCGTGTCCGGAAAAATAGCCTATGTTGGTCAGCTTTTCTTCTCTGGCTATCATTAAACTTGCCATTTCATGCAAATCATATTCGGGATGATATTGTGTAGCCCAAAACACGCCATTTTGGTGCCGCACTTCCATGGACTGGATCGCTGTAAAATCATTACCCGAAAGCACAACCCCGCCTTCGGGAATTTCGGAAACCATATCATCATGACTTATGTAAGCGTCAAATACACTCGCCTTGCCCTTGTACATCGGATGATCCTTGCCTTCGTCCGTCAATTGAATCTTCCTGGCAAATCCCATTTCACGTCCTTTGGGATTTTCAATGACCTTTCCTCCTGCGGCAACAACGGCAATTTGTAATCCCCAGCAACTACCCCAACTGGGAATACCGATTTGGTAAATACGTTTCGCCATCTCTATTTGGCTGCTGACACTGGGATTATCCGTGTCATTAACCGACAGATTACATCCTGTCCATATGATACCGTTGTATGTTTCCAGTTGAGAATTGTTCGGTGTAGTGACTCCTTCATCACTCGGCAATAAAACGTCGTATTCTGCTTGTGGCAGGTAAGTTTGCAACATATTGACATATAATTGCCAGGCATAAGCCATTCCCGCCTTTACAAGATCATCCCTGCTCTGCCTGGAATAGCCGTCAATTATTAAAAAGCGAGCCGGGTTACTGTTTTCCATTTATTATCCCCTGGAAATGTCATTGATTATCTCTATTAGTCGCGAGTAGTCATAGCATACTGCGTCCGCTTCTGTTTTTGAACTTCCCCTGTCTTTAACCACCGTGGTTAAAATAGATTTTGCTCCCACAGCGTGGGGACCTGCAACGTCTTTCTCTTCTCTATCGCCGATATGTAAAAAGCTGTTTACAGGGAGATTAAGCTGGTTGCTAACACTTTCAAACACCCTGGAATCCGGTTTTGCGCAACCAATTTCATCAGAAAAAACAAAGGCTGAGAAGTATTTCAACAGATCATATTTTTCCAGAATTTTTCTCAGAACCCTGCCCGGGGAAAAAATGGTGTCTGATATTACTGCCAGTGTGTACGATTGCTCAAGCTCTGCAATGGTATCAGCAATGCCCGGGGCCAACTCAGGCATGACTTCCAGCTCCATTTCCTCATGTAAGCGAATCATTTCTTTCAAATCATTTTCCGACACCGTACTTTCAAGTCCTTTAAGAATTATTTCCAATCGCTCTCGAACTGTCCAGGTCACTCCCTGCTGATACCAGGCATGTCTGAAAGCAGCATCAGCAGTATTGTATGCTATGTTCACCGATTCCTGTGAAATGGCTATAGATTTTTCCAGGTAGTTACGGATGATTTTCCTGCGCTCGACCGGTTTGCTGTTCATTCCTTTTGAGGCCCTGGTATTCTCATCGGAATCGTCAACAAAAACGGTATCCCACAAGTCGAAAGTTATGGCTTTGATCATGTCACAGATAAAATTTTCAGTGAATAGATTAGACTAGTGTCGTGTCTGCGGAAGACTCTCGTTTAGATTCCGCTAAAATCAGGTTCTTGCCGCGAGTCTCGCGATTCAGCGTACCAACGCACTTGTCCCCTGGTTTCAGATCAATGCGACTTTACATTGTTGGCTGGACACTAGGAGGAGTTTGTTTGAAATTCACTATTGTTATAGATTAAAAAAACACTTGGTAAAGCTTGTTTTCAGGGTTTCATATTATTCTGTATCTCATTGTCACCTGTCAATATAAGCTTTCACAATTCTGTTGTATACTTTAAATAACGAGTTCCCTTTAAAGGAATTGTATCGAGAAGCTTGTCATCAGAGCAGAGGTCGTTTTTCATTTGTATTTTCACGAAAAACGGGATATTGGGTAATCTTAAAAAACTGATGATCTAGATAGAATAATGTGAATATCATAGGTTAATTTTGTGGCAATTGACCGAAACATCAGGTTCATACTGTAGACAGTATTGTAATGTTTACCTTGTGTTCTTTCATTTCAACGAAACAACAGATGCGCAACTATATAAAATTACTAGTCTTTTTATTCAGCCTATCGCTGGTTTCATTGTCCGCCATTGAAGCCAAGGCAGATATTCGATTGTTGGAATCCACTATTAAAAACCTTCGCCCCTTTACTTGCCGCTTCTCCCAAGTATACTATGATGCATTCCAACAAAGAACGGTGACAGCAACCGGATCATTTTCCTTTATGCAACCGGGTCTGATGAAATGGAAATACGAAGATCCGGAGGAAACGCTGTTTATTGTTGGTCGCGAAAAAGCCTGGTTATATGATCCGGATCTGGAAAATGTAACCATACAATTGTTGGAAGATGTACAAGGTATTCGTTCTCTTAGGTTTTTGTCTGATGACAATGTAATAAGCGACCATTTTGAGTTGATAAATCCAGAGAAAAATTACCTGGACGCTTTTCAAGGTAATCAGGTTGTTTACTTATCTCCACTGCAGAAAAACCAAGCGTTAGCAGAGCTTCAGATTGTTTTTGATGAAAAAAAGAACCAGGTTTTACAGTTCGTTTTAGTGGATCACAACCGAAATTACAGAAAAATTACTCTTACCGATTTAACTAATGACAGTAATTTGAAAGAATCCGATTTTGAATTTACTGTTACAGAAAGCATGGAAGTTATTCAGGGTTTCGAGAATTAGCTGTTGTTCCGCTTTTGTAAATTAGGTAAAATCCGATATCACATTAATATTAAAGATAAAATTACTCAGGGCAGCGACATGTTAAAAAGGATTAAGTTCATTGTTCCAACTATGATTTCATTATTGTTTGCTTTTGCTTTGCTTGCGCAAACCTCCGAAAAGAGCGAAAATGATAACGATGGAATTAAAGAAATCAAACCGGGCTTCCAGGTTTTCCCTGACGGGAAAATGGGAAACACCTTGTATGCGGACAAGAAGAAACTGGTTACCAGGGAAGATTTAATTCTACGTGATGTTGTTGAAGCCCCCGAAGGATATGTGTACTATGGTGTAAATGAATTGGACGAAGGGGTTTTGGGTTATACAGGGTCGGAAACCACAGAGTTTTCGGAAATTGAAGGTGGTTTTTTCACTCTGGTGACAGCGGAAGGAAAAAGGCGATTGTACCGGATAAACCCAAATAACAAAATCCAGGATCTTCTTCCCAGATCAAACACGGCATCCGGTTTGGTATACAACAATGCCGACAAGGCTGCTTTTTTCCATATTACAAAAGGAGAAACCATCGAAACAGATGATGGAAGGCAACGATACCAGTACACATTTAAGATTCACATCGTAAAAGATGGAGTCGATAAAGTTACCCATTTGCCTGAAACCGTTTCAGACTTTCGATCACGGCTTAGAATGAAATGGATTAACAGGGACACCCTCCAGTATACGTTGAGCAATGATCAAAAGGAAACTATTGTAATTAAATAGCCGATCTGTTGTTCCTTTGGTTGCTGTTAAAATATTTTTGCAAGAGGATATTATGAAATTTTCAAGCTCTGAAGAATTAAAACCTGAAGAAGTTGAATACTTTAAAAATAAGCTCGAAGAGATGCAACGACAGATCTATGATGAATCGGGGGAAACTGTTGAGCAAATGAAGAAACGAAACAAGGAATTCCCTGACCCAGGCGATCGAGCGCATTTGGAAAGTGAATCAATTACTACCCTGCGAATTCGGGACAGGGAGCGGAAGCTGTTGAAAAAGATCCAAGAAGCCTTGCAAAGACTGGAAGAAGGAGAATACAACGTTTGTGAAGAGTGCGAAGAACTAATTCGCAAGGAGAGACTGGATGCCAGGCCTGTGACGACTTTATGCTTCAATTGCAAAGAGAAAGAAGAACAGATGGAAAAGACACAACACTCCTAGATATCCAATAACAGCGAGTCTAAGAAGCAGATAAAGCATTGAAACTTAGAATAAAAATTCCAATTCATAATTTAATCAACGTTGGATTGTTCACATGGGCATCCCTGAAAAGCTGGAAAAACTCCAATCAATTATAGAGTCGCTGTCTCCCAAGGATAAAAAACTTTCAAAATTCTTTACCTCACTAATTAACGATATTGCCGAACACGAAAGACAACTCAAAATTCTTTCCGTTGCCGGAGCAGAACTAAGCAAAGAGCAGGAGCAAAGTTCCGCCCTGGAGTTAATTCTTTATACGGCCCGCCATTTGACGAATGCGGATGCCGGTACGGTTTATAGCGTTCGTGAAGAGTTTTACGACAATCCTTTCAATCCCGGTGAGCTGAAATCAAAGTCATTGATATTTGAAGTCATGCACACCGAATCCAAAAAGTTTTTTGTTACAAAACCGGAAGGTATTCCTCCCGTTCCCATGGAAATTGACGGCAAACCAAACAATTCCCATGTTTCGGCTTATTGTGCAAATACCGGAAATATAGTCAACATTCCGGATGTATATGATGCCGAAGGTTTTGATTTCAGCGGTCCAAAAAACTATGACAAACAAACCAACTACAGATCGAAATCGATGTTGGTTTTACCATTACGAGATCATGAAAATCAGATCAATGGCGTTCTTCAACTGCTGAACCGTCAGACAATAAACGGGGACGTGATTCCTTTCTCCCAAAACGACCAAACGATTGTACAAGCGATGTCTTATCAGGCAGCCATATCGTTGACCACCCAAAAACTGTTAAGGGAACAAATTGATCTGTTTGACGCATTCGTTCGAGTCCTGGCTGAAGGTCTGGGTGAAAAATCGCCGTATACATTTGGTCATATTAACCGGGTTGCCGACCTATCCTGCTCATTAGCAGACACTATCAGCAAGCATAACTCAGGACTATACGATTACATAACCTTTAATAAAAGTCAGATGGATGAACTTCATTTGGCAGGTTGGATGCATGATATCGGCAAATTGACTTCACCGGAGCATGTGGTTTCCAAGCCGATTAAACTACAAACCCTGGTTGACCGCTTTGAGTTGATCATTCAAAGGTTCAATTCAAAGATTAAAGATATTGAAATTGAGTATTTAAAAAAAGAATCCAAGGGTTTCAAAGAAAAAAAGAGCAGGGCTTATTTTGACAAGCTAAAAGAGGAAAAGGACACTAAGATCAATAACTTGCTTGAAGAGCTGACAGAACTTAACAAGACCAATAATGGCGGAGAGTTTCTGGAAAAAAGGATTCATGATCTTATAATTAAAAATCATAAAGACACAACCGATCAGCATATACGGGTCAAAACCAAAAAAATAAACGGGGATGTGCGAATTATCGGCGTGGAACGCGCGAAGAGAAAGATTAAGGAATCTTTGATCAATGCAGAGGAGAGGGACTTTCTCTCCATATCCAAAGGGACTTTAAACGATTCTGAACGTCAGATCATCAACGATCATGCAGACCGATCCTGGCGATGGTTGATGAAACTACCCTTTCCCAAAAAGAAAATGAAACTGCCCCTTTATGCCGGAGCCCACCATGAAACGCTTGCCGGAGAAGGGTATCCCAACAAGTTAAAGGCTGAACAGTTGCCCATTCAATCACGGATTATAGCCGTTGCCGATATTTTTGAGGCATTAACGGCACACGATCGTCCTTACAAATCCCCGATGAAACTTTCCAATGCAATGGCTATTATGGGACGAATGGTAGAAAGCTATTTATTGGATGCGGAAGTTGTAAAAATATTCCTAAAATCAGGACTTTATAAAAAATATGCTCGAAAATACCTGACAAAAAATCAAATCGATGACATCGATATTGAACAATGGCTGGAAACTTATTACCCCAAGAACTTCGAGCCAAATCTACCAAATCATGAAAGCTGAGTATCACATCTAATTCGATTCTCAACCGATTAATCAAAATATCCTATGAAATTCCTTAGATTGTTTATCATATTCTGCTTGTTCATCACTCTTCAACAGAACATGTTGGGGGCACGGGAAACCGAAACATATAAAGCGGAAATCACCGTTTCGATTCTGGAGAACGACACGGTTTATGCCAGAAACAACGCGTTTCAATCTTTACAAAACCTTATTCTCAATGCAGCCATTACCGATTTAATTGGACAAGCCTTGTTTAATGAATATCGGTATTTAATTTTGAGGAGTAAGGCGATAAAACCCTCCAAGTTTCTAGTATCCGCTAAAGTCCTGGATGAGTTTAGTAATGAAGGGAAATTTACCATGAAGCTTGAAGGTATTATCCAAACCTCCACGCTTGCCGAAGAATTACGTAAGTTAAACCTGGTTTTGAAGACTGATCCAAAGATCCCGGTCACCGTGATGGTGGAATCCGGATTGAAGATTGATCAACAGGATCTATCCGAGAGACTGGGTTTGTTACATATTGTCATAACGGATTTTAAGACAATCGATATTAGTGATTATTTACCTGAAGAAAGATATACCGGAGACTTCGCCGAACGACTTTTTAACCTCAGCACGGGATCCAAGATCGTATACCTGGTTGACAGCATCCCCGCTGGGGAGCCTGGTTTCATCAAAGCGATCCGCACACAGATCTTTCGTCGTACAGACTATGCCGTCATCAGTGCTTTTCAGCTGGATCTCCCCAATCCGCTCGTAGCAGGGGAAATTGATGAAGCAACACAGGGAAGATTGAACAGGTTGTTTACTATATCCTCCCTAGAAACGGGAATGTACAATGAAGGACTTGATGCCACCGTCATACTGGAAGTTGAAGGTTTACTTGATCCCTTCAATCGAAGTGAATTCGAGCAGAAAATATTAAAAAAGAACCGATCCATCAAATCCTTTACTCTAACCCAGGTTTCCCTTAACAAGAGTATATACAGGGTTCAGTCTCGAGTCGGTTTGACTGAATTGGCAGGTACTTTTGAACGAAAACATCCCCATTTTTATTTCATTGTTGAGCAGGCAAGCTCAAATGTTATACAAATTGAGTCTTTTTATCGATACGCAAATCAGGCACCTGAAGTTGATGCTTGGGAACCCGATCAAAGAATTATGGGATTGATTGCCGATTCCCTGGGAGAAGAATTCATGGCCAGCGAGCTGACCAGCGATGACTTGATGTTACAACCCGCTGTTCAGAATAAGTTTATTCCGAAGTATGTTGAAAAAGAGCCCAATAATAACAGCCAGCATTTAAATCGCATACCTCCTGCAACACAAATCCTGGGCAACATATCGTCGCGAGCTGATGAAGACGTTTTTCAACTGACAAGAGATGTCAACAGTTCCACATTGGTTGTTGAATGGATCCGGATTGGAAAAACAACCTTGTCTCCTCAATTGCGGCTGTATGATCAGCATTTCAATGTCATAAACAACTACAATCTCGTTGGTCGGCAAAACAAACTGCGGTTTAGCTACACATTCAAAGAAACTGCCCCTCACAAAGTGTTTTTGAGAGTAACCGACAAGGTGGGCTACATTCAAGGAGAAACCGGAGGTTTTAAGACATTTTTCTATTTATTAAAGTATTACTGGCAAACCGAAAGCTAAAACGACCAAAGCAGGCTGGGAACTGCCATTCTATCTACTCATTTAATATCGAAACCAAGGGAGAATAAATTCCCGGTGACATGCCCAGGTTCTGCACCACCAGCTTTGCAACCTCCTGGGCAGAAAGCATTTTTTCAACGGGGAGATGGTTTTTAACCTGGTTAAAAAAACCTGTATTTATACTTCCGGCCCTGTACAACCAGACTCTACCACCTTTATTCTTGATTTCCTGTTGCAATGACCCGGCAAATGCTTCCAATCCGGATTTACTGGCCGCATAAAGACTGTTTTTCGGCCAGCTGCGATTAAGCGAAGCAGAACTGAAATAAACAATTTCAAATTTTTTGATGGCGTGGAACTGGGAAAAGAGTTTATAAAATGCAAACGCTGAGGTAAGATTAATATCTATCAGCCGGTTCCATTCATTGAGAGCCAGATTAGCAGCAGGCTTCATCAGACCTTGACCTGCCGAATGAATTGCGAAATCAAATTTTGTATCCATTTGTCCAAGCCAATTTCGGACCTTATCAAAATCGGATTGAGAGGTAATGGTTTTGCAACAAAGTGTCTGCCTGGCATCGAGTTGCATCTCTGAAATCAAGTCCTCCAGCTTTTTCCTGTTACGGGCGATTGCAAAAATGTTAACTCTTTCCTTTTGCAGTTCTTTAATAATTGCTTTTCCTAATCCGCCTGTAGCGCCATAAATCAGGGCATTTTTATCAATCATGACTGGTTATTTTATATGAAATTTCAGACTATCAGTATCGAACATATCGATCTGCAAGATTCTTTGTTTTTTATCGAAAACAATAACCTCACAAACATCGAATCGGTGGAAGTTGCTGAGTTGTTCAACCCGGTGTGGTTGCAAAAAAAGGCGGACAATTTGTATAGAATCGTCGACGGATTTTCAATTCTTAATAGAATTGTTAAAGATAAAAAAATAAATCATTTGCCATCCAGGGTTTTTGATTCGGATATAAACCCTCAATCACTGTGGCTACTTAGGATAAAAAAAAGACTATCCGAAGACAATCTTTCACCAATAGCCTTATTACAGAGTTTGTCCATCTTACTCGAAGCATTTGATATTAATGAACCTTTAAATGACATTCGAACCTTGCTGCGAAACCTGGGATTTGCAGTCAAGGGATTC
>JANQLH010000340.1 GCA_028280735.1 SAR324 cluster bacterium
CCGTGGTGGATCTGCGTAAAAGACTGGGGATTGCAAGCGAGGCAAGCTTAGAGAAAACCAATATTGTGATTACGGAGATTGGTGACTACATATTTGGATTTATTGTGGATCGGGTAGATAAAGTGAGCACCTTTGCCATTTCGGATTTTATGTTGCCACCACCGGGGGCAACGAAGGTCGGTAAGGAGTTCATCATCGGGGTTACAAAAAAAAATGGGAATCTCTTGCTTTATCTCGATATCGATAACGTACTTAATGTTGAGGAGTTAATGGGAGGGTTGTCATGAGCACGCTGGCATCGGAAAACCTTCGCAAGGTGCAAGATCACAAAGACCTTTTGATCAAGGCTCAAGACTTTAGAAAAAGGTCGAAATCAACAGACAAATCCGAAGAGGATGTCAGTTTGATTAGCTTTAACTTGTTGAACGAGCTTTACGGAATCGAACTAAACAGTTTGCAGGAAATCCTAAAGGCCAAATCGATCTCAAAAGTACCGGGCAGTCTGGATTTTTTACAGGGAGTGATTAACCTCAGGGGTAACCTGATCACAGTGGTTGACCTGAAAAGAAGGCTTGGCTTGAAGCCGGGAGATATCACGGAACATTCCAGGGTAATGATTGTTCGTAATGAAGAACGCTCCATAGGATTGCTGGTTGACAGGGTCCTTGAGATTGTCAAGTTGCCCAAAAAAAACATCTCGAATCCTTCAAGTGGATTGATGAAGGCGGAGATGAAATTTATTAAAAAAATCGGGAAAACTGCTGATCAGGTTATTACCATTCCCGATCTTGAAGAAATTTTTCAGTCCCTTATTTAGTCATATGCTATTCACAATGGAGGAACTGTCATGAAACGAATGTCGCTAGCGCAAAAACTGGGAGCGGGTTTTGGAGTTATCATGCTGCTACTGATAGCTATAACCACCTATATTTATTTGAATTTTGTAAAAATAGTTGGAATGAATGACTCACTTTTGGATGCAAAAGAGTTGAGTCATTTTATCACTGCAAAAGAGGTTGACCATCTCAAATGGGTAAATGTGGTCTATTCATCGCTGTTGTTAGACAAGGAACTCAATGTCCAAATGGATTATCGACAGTGTGGACTGGGAAAATGGATGTATGGCAATGCGGCTAAGGACGAAAAAACCGAACAGCTGGTTGAGAAGCTGAAAGATCCCCATATCCGGCTCCATCAGTCTGCAGCTGAAATTAAGGAACTGCTGAACACCCCCCAAGGTAAAGAAAAGGCTTTGGAAGTTTTTCAGCAAGAAACCCTGGTGGCATTAAGTCAGGTAGAAGGACTGATGAGAGAGATTGACAATTATGCGAGCCATGAAAGCGATTCCATTCTCGGCAGTTTCATCGAGAACATTGACTGGACCAAAATATTGATCATTATCGCGGGATTTGCCGGTGTGGTTTTGGCACTGATGGCAACCCTCGTGATTGTAAGAAATCTCAAATCCAATCTGACAAAAATTGAAGAGATGACCGGTGAGGTAACTCAGGCTTCCGCATCCCTTTCCAGCAGTTCACAATCTCAGAGTTCTTCCGTGGAGGAAATCACCGCATCACTGGAAGAGTTGATATCCTCTATTCAGGATGTGGCTAAAAACGCCAACGATGTATCCGGAGCGGCTCATAATTCTTCGGATCAAGCAAAATCCGGTGGGGAAGCAGTTCAAAGAGCTATCGCATCGATGGAACAGATCAGTGATTCTTCCGATAAAATTACTGAAATTATCAGTGTGATCTCCAACATTGCCGAACAAACCAATTTGCTGGCACTGAATGCTGCAATTGAGGCAGCAAGAGCCGGTGAACACGGCAAAGGATTCGCTGTTGTGGCAGATGAGGTCCGAAAACTGGCAGAACGTAGTGCTAAAGCTGCATCCGAAATCACAGGGTTGATCAAGGAAAGTGCATCCAGGGTTGAAGAAGGTTCCAGGCTTTCAAATGAAGCGGGAGAAATGCTGCAAACAATTATTGAGCATGTCAACAAAACGGCGGATATGGTTGAACAAATTTCCGCATCCACGGAAGAGCAGGCAGCTACATCCAACACAATCAAAGACGGGATGAACCAGATTTCTGCCACGGTAGAGGAAAATTCCGCATCTGCGGAAGAGCTTTCAGCATCTGCCCAGAATATGAAATCGGAAATCCAAATAATCATAACCGGAAAAGCAGAGGATTCCGCAAAAGTTGGTTTGGCAAGAAAACCGGAATTGATTCAGTCCTATGGCAGCCAGATTACCCCCACCGCCATAGAGGAACCGGCAGAGCAAACGATTACTCGGCTTCCCGGGAAAAGCAAAGAAAATTATCTGGAATGGTAAGGCGGCAGGATTGAGAACATGGTTGCCCCTTTAACTCAATTGGAATTAAGTAAATTTGCGGACATAGCATACCAGCAAACGGGAATCCGCTTGACCGCGAACAAACTGGAATTGATGAACAATCGCCTTGGTCGTCGATTGCGGGATCTAAACCTGGATTCCTATAGAAAATACCTGAGGTATCTTAAGGAAAACCTGAAACTGGAAATAAGTAATTTTATTCAGGCGATTACCACCAATGAAACTTATTTTTTTAGGTACCCGTTTCACTTTTACATGCTGAGCAAGGAGGTATTTCCTGCTTTACAGGGTAATGAGATTACATTATGGAGTGCCGCCTGCTCAAGTGGCGAAGAAGCCTATTCCTTGGCTATCGTATGCCAAGAAAGGTTACCAAATTTTTTTAGCCGACGAGTCAATATATACGCCAGCGATATTGATTTGTCAGTCTTAAAAAAAGCACACGAGGGAGTTTACAACTCGTACTCCCTGAGAAACGTGAGAAAGGATCATTTGAAAAAGTATTTTCAACCAGTTAACAGCGATTACTACAGGATTGATCCCGGACTTCGAGACCGTGTTGCCTTGGGTCAGCACAATCTAAAAAAGCTGTTCCCAAGGGGCAAAGTGGATCTTCTGTTTTGCAGGAACGTATTGATTTATTTTGATAATGAAAGCAAGGACCTCGTACTGGAAAATCTTGTAAAATCATTAAAACCAGGAGGATACTTGTTCTTGGGAGAATCGGAAATTGTACCGGATATGCCTGAACTGATACGTTTAAAATCGTCTGTGGCAAGGAAACTGGAATGAGTGAAACCACAATTGTTTCAGACCATGATTCCTAGAATATAGTATTCATCGATTTTAAGATGATTTGAGACTGTAAAAACAATAAGTTTCTGTGAGAAGCAGACAAACGCTATGGCCGGATGCTCATGCTTTCTCCATTTATTAATACGAATGAGTGCGACAGAATGGGAAATATTATCAGGGTTGCGATTGCGGATTTAGGAGTCGGAAAAAGAGATGACCAGCTGTTTACAGTCGTCGGTTCCTGCATCGCCATAATGCTCTACGATAAAGTCAAACGAATCGGGGGTATGATCCACATCATGCTCGGCTACTCAAAAGGCCGAAAAGACAACATCTGTAAGTATGCGGATTCCGGAGTACCGGTCCTGTTGCAAAATATGATGAGAAAGGGAGCATCCAGAAACCGCATCCAGGGGGCAAAAATATCTGGAGGAGCGATTTTGCTTTCAAAAAAAGATGAACATAATATTGCCAGGGAAAACCTGGAAGCCACTCACAAGGTTTTAAAACAGCACGGTATTCAAGTTATTGCCTCCGATTGTGGGGGAGACTTTGGCAGGAGAATAACATTTGATGTTACTTCTGGAAGGGTTGAGGTCGAATCCCACAACGGTTACAAAAAAGTACTCTAACACCCGGGCAAATTAACGAGGTCGCCATGAATCAAATTCTTATAGTTGACGATGAAAAGCTGATCAGGGATATGTTATCGTCCCGGTTGAAGGATCATGGATATGAACCTATTTTAGCTAAAAACGGAAAGGAAGGATTAAAACTATTCAACAAACACCAACCTCCGGTTACAATTTTGGATCTTAAAATGCCGGTAATGGACGGGATCACGTTTTTAAAAGAGCTTGATCCGGAAGCTTTTCTAATTAGTGCGATCATCGTTTTTACAGGGCACGGAGACAATGCTGATATTGAGCAGTGTTACAATATGGGGGTACAGTCATTTCTACGCAAACCGGTTAATTTTTTTGAATTGCTCGGCTCTATCAAACGGGCCTTTGACTTGGTAACAAACACTCGAAAAATCAATGAGCTAAATGTTAATTTGAATGAAACCAATCGGAGAGTTTCTTCCTTGCTGGACAATATCCCGGATATTGTTATGGAGTGCAATAAAAAGTTGGAATTTACCTATGTCAGTGAGAATGTCCACAAGGTACTACAATACTCACCCGACGAACTGCTCGGGAAAAAAATCACCGACTTGCTGGTAGAGGAAGATATAGAGCAGTTAACCTACAAATTCAAAGCCGGTAAAACCAAATTAAAGGAAACCATCGACGCGCTGGCAGTTACTATGCTGGCAAAAGATGATGATTTGATACCGATGCAACTACTGGCCAAAGCTATCCATGATGAAAAAGGTAACCCGGAAAAGCTTCTGGTTACCGCGAGGGATACCAAACAGTTCAGTGTCATCGCAGAAAGATTGGAAACTGTTACTGACAATTTTAAGATCAAAGTGGACAAAAAACTGAATATTGTTTTTGCCGACGAAAGCATCAAACAGTTTTTGGAATTTGAGTTCACCGATAAAAAAGATTGTGGAAATTTGCAACCTTGTCTTGCCGATCCGGGAAGTAAGAAGCTGCTTGATTTTGCCTTTTCACAAAGGGAGGATGTGCCATTCCCCATTGAATTAAAACTGACAGATGCCGATGAACAGATTCATGCTTTCACAATTCATTTGAAATATCAGAAGGATGGGCCTTGCTTAGAAGGCTCGCTAATGCCCGTCAAACAGGAATCCCAATTGGCATTGATGTTCAAGCAAGTAGATAAACGGCTGCAAAACTCTGTCGAAATCACACCGGAAATGAGGACGGATATTATTAAAGACAGCTTTAACCTTGCTTCAGAAGCCTTGAGTTCAGTTAAGAAACTGGACGATTTCGTGTATAAGGAAGAAGAAATCTTTAATTTGGATGAGTATTTTAACTTCATTAAATCCAAACGCATTCAGAACTATATTGAAACTCTCAGAATCATTGGCAATAAATTACACGGTTTAAAGGGATCCACAGGCTTTATTCTGCCTCCTGCCAAGAAGCTGTGTCATCACATGGAAGAAATGGTAACTCCGTTATTGGACAATCGCCTGGTGTTGACTGATTCGGTCTACCGCCTCATGATCCGGTTTATATATGCGGTTCAGGACATGCTGGAAAAGTACCAGGAAAATGATTTAACCGAATTCTCAATCGACGATCTGATCGTGTCGATTACTGACACCATCAAAAAAGGAAGTGTTTATCTCGGCAATCAAGCAGAAGCTTATGCTGAGCTGATCAATAAAAGAGGCACGGATACCGGGGAAACACGAAGGAGAAAGTCGGATGAATATCTGTCAGTCTCCCAGGCAGGATACGGATTACTATCCCAGCAGGTTAAAAACCTTTTTTATATGTTTTCTGAAACTCTTTCAGATGAACGTATTATCCAAGCGGGAAACCTATATAACGAATTTCTGGATACGCATCAGCAGATTCAAAAAGTACCATTGGATCTATCCCGTTATGAAAGACTGATCCCGTCTTTAGCCAGGCAGTATGAAAAAGAAGCCATGTTTGAGGTGAATGATCATGGGGTCCATGCTGACAGGGAGTTCTGGAATTCTGTTCATGAGATTTTGAATCACACACTCAAAAACGCGGTAATTCATGGCTTGGAGAGTGTCCAGGAACGCAGTAAGTCGAAAAAAGAAGGTTCCGGTACAATTTCTGTTGAGATTCGTGAAGATGCTTTGAGTATTTATGTATCAGTGACTGATGACGGCAAGGGAATTGATGTGCGGAAAGTTCGGAAAAAAGCGTTGGATAGTCTGATCGTAGCACCGGAAAAACTGGATGAAATGACTGATGATGAGGTCATCTACCTGGTATTCACCCAAGGGATGTCAACTGCGGACACCCTGGATGACAATGCCGGACGGGGCGTAGGCATGAATGCCGTACAAGAGGCGATGCAAACGTTTCAAGGCAGCTGTAGTATCACCACTGAACAGGGCAATGGTTGCACCTGGGATTTTACATTTCCCAAGAGTAACGTCTCCCTATCCTGCTTTATTGTGACTGTGAATGATTTTAAGATCGCCATTCCTGAGGATTGTGTCGAGGCTTTTTACGGTTATCAGGAAAACAATATCAGCTGGATCAACCAGCAGCCCAACTACCGTCAAAATCAGGATCTAATTCCTTTGCTGGATTCCAAATCGGTGTTTGACGGAGATATAGCCATCAATGACGACAGCATACGCCGTGTATTGATTCTGAAAACCGATAAGGAAAAGATGGGCATGGTAATTAACGATATCATTCATCACGCGAACTTACCGATCATGCCGCTGCCCGAAGAGTATCGAAACATTCCTTCCTACCTGGGGGCCACCCTGTACGGAAATGATCCGGTGCTGGTGATCAATGCCTCTCAGATTCGCTGATCGTGAAAGTTGCGTAACCCCGTTACCCATTGACCTATATCTAAATCAAACTTCCGTCTCAATAGCTTGTCTCAGTAAAATTTGACGAAAACAATCATTAAGGAGGTCTAAATCCAATGACCATTTATCTTGTACAGCATGGACTTGCATTATCCCAGGAAGAAGACCCAAGCCGGGGATTGTCCTCGGAAGGCAGAAAACAAACGGAAAAAGTGGCTGAACACCTTCAAAAAATGGGTGTAAGAGTCCGGCAAGTTTGCCATAGCGGGAAAAAGAGGGCTGAAGAGACTGCAAAGATTTTTGCTGACAGGCTATCCGATGGAACTATTATAATGCTTGCAGGAATGAATCCCAAAGATGCGGTAAAAACGTTTGCTGAATCTATCAAAAACGATAACACCATGTACATCGGCCATCTACCCCACCTATCGAAACTCGCTTCTTACCTGTTGGCAAAAAACGATGACGGTGACCTGGTACAATTCACCAACAGCGGGGTAGTCTGCCTGGGCAGAAACAATGGTAAATTTGAGCTTTACTGGAGCATTGTCCCGTTTCTTTGCCCGGGTTAATTGTTGCCATGTATTTTTTACCGAAACAATTGGTTGCTCCGAACAAAGCAATAATAAAGAATGCCAATCGAACTGAATGTGATCCTTATCACCCTATCGTCAGGAGATTTCACTATTCAAGTAAATATTGATATTCACTCGCCTCATCATGCCTGATGATTCACTGTTGACTCCGGATAGGATTGGGAAGTCAGATCCAAAACGCTTAGGAGATTACATTCCAAAAACCGTTTTTTTTGGCACCGACTCGCCGGATTCGATTTGAGGCTTTCAGGGCGGAAAGTTGCTTTTCAACTGCCCTGGTTGTCAGGTTGAGTTCCCCGGCGAGCATGGCGATTGTGGCATAAGGATCATTTTTCAGGATGGCCACAATTTTCTCCGAAGTTTTTTTCGGTTCTGTTGTGAAGTATCCAGCCGTTTCCGAACCCTCTCTACTGGATTCCAATCCTTCGGAATAGCCTGGTGTTGCAGTTTCTTCAATTACATCCGAACTTTTCCCGTATTTATTCCGAACCAGGGTGTCAGCAGCCTGCAGATCTCTGTAAATTGTTGCGGTAAACAAACATCCATCCCGATCGTCCTTAAACTCGATCCGCGACCAGTTATCCAATGCCCGCTTTATACCGGAACCAAGGCCTCGATACGGCAGTATTCCTTTGGCGATAAAAGAAACCATGATCGGGTTTCTGATATTTGAGTTCCCTGCCTTGATCTTATCGACAGTCAGGTTGTTTGGTAGGTGACCGGGACTGACAATTTCTATGCGATTATCGAAAATAAAAAGTCGAATTGGGGCGCTGATCAAATAATCCCTGTGTGAAAGAGCATTAACCAGCAGCTCCTCAAAGACAGCTTGCGGAATTTCCGGTGATCCCGGGTAATTGATGCTTTCTTTTGACTGCACCTTAAAAAGATTCCTCGTGATAAAACTTAGAGACTCTTTAAACACTTTATCCAGCGGACCGACAAAATCTTCGCTGTCGATAAACCGGGAACTGTGTATCTCATTACCGGGGTAGCGGATCGCTTTGATAATGAATTGAGGTTTAATCCATTCAGGATTCTCTGCAAAAAGCAGCAAACCAGCCAGATTAAGCCTCCCTTCGCTTGATGCCAGATTCAGGTTTTGCAGTAAATTCAGCAATGCCGAATTCGTTTCCGGAAACTCCTGCTGATAATAGTCCTTTAGGAAATCCCTGAATCGCAATTTATCAAGCTTTTCAAGGCCTGCCTTTGTGGGTAATTCATCAGCGTGAAACTGGTTGACACTTTGATAGACTCTTTTTAGTTCTTCCTTTGAGTTAATTTTCCGTTTATCCGAACCACATTTCAGCCAGATAATTCCATTCTTATCAAAGTACGGTTTGTCTAATCCTTTGGGAACAGTCAATTTAACAGCAACCCGGCCGTTTTCAAGAGCTATGTTTTGAGTGGATACATTCAAAGGACTTCGGATTAATTGACTCGCAGCATTGCTGATCAACTGGTTGATTCTTCCAAGATCGTTCATGGAAATACCCTCCAAACCTCCGTTGTCAGAAATTCCGATGTAGATATCACCACCTTCGCAGTTGGCAAAAGCTGCCATTTCAGCTGCCAGGGAGTTGGCGTTTTTTACGTCAACTTTGAACTGACGTCGGCTGTCTTCTCCCAGCTTGCATTCTGTTTTCAGGTTGGAAAGATTCATTGCCTTACCATTAATAGAGCTTTGATCCGAATGATCAAATGTTTTATACCGAATCAACTATTTTTTATCCGAATAGTCTTCCAGCGTCAACACCTTTTTCCACAATTTTTACTTATAACCGAACATTTTTTATTATAGGTAACTGGGGTTAATCTTATTGTTTAGAGGGCTATAAACGTGGGTTTAATATCAAGTTTACGGTTTTGCCGGTTATGTGTTCGGTTTATTGCTGCATTATTCCTGGTTCATCCAAACCGTCAATCTTAATTTATTCCGAAATCTATTTGATCCTTCCCTCACTTAAGGTCATCATAGAAGCGTTGAAGAGAGCAACACCATAAGATTAACGATTGGTAAGGCTGGAGTAAGGTTGTCGTACGTCTTATTTGGCAGAATCATTATCAGAGGGAGGGTTTACTTCTTAATCGATGATAATCACCAATCCGGATGAGATGACCATGGAATAACCATCCTCAAGACGATCGATAGGAATAGTCCTACTGTTAATATCTTTTACTTTTTTTTTGCAGCTTGTCAGACTGAATTACAATCCGCATTTGCTGAACACAACAAGGAGTCCAAAGCTGAAATAATGCCGGTGGAGGGGGTAAGACTAAGGATTGGCGATATTGCCTCCAGCTAAGCTCCACGAGCTTAAAGGTTATACCTAAAGTCGTTGTCAAAAAACAAGGAGGATTAATTAACGTTTTGGTTGAAGTAGGACAGGTCCTGGCTTGATTAGATAGCAACCAGGAAGAAGAGTTGCAGCTCAGTTTGGAATTGCCTAAGTTAAGGGATTTAAAACGCCAATAAGGCTGTTAACCGGAAATTGCTAGCCAAGAATAAGGCCGGCAATCCCGTTAGGACTGTATCAATGATTGTTAAGCAACCGATCAGGGTCAAATAAAAAATTGGATTGGTGTTTCATCAGAATGTTTATTTGGTAATAAGAATGCGTTGCATTCCGGCCCATTCAGCCATCTCGCTATCCGGGTCTGATATGGCCAACAACTCGTTCAGATGCAGGAGTGCATTTTCATTTTGACCCAGGTTGCGGTAACCTTCAGCCAGAAATCGGTTAATACGCACTTCAATGGCCGGAAGAATCTCGTAGTCGATTGTCCGAATCAGCCATTCCGGGAACGCAGTTTCTTCTAGTTTTTTGCGTGTCACAGTCCAGTCTAATCGAGAAAGAATATCAACTCCTTCCTGGTAGAGGTTAACTGCCTCCGGCAGCATGGTATAAACGGCTCCGCAGATATATCTTGCGAAATCAAGAGAGAAGACATGTCGTTCATTGGATTTTTCTATGCGCTTGAGATACCCCAGCGTTTTCTTGATATTGAGCATGGGTTCTGAAAAGCCCCCCGCTTCCGAAATGGAAAAGAGATAGGTTAATGCTGCCACGGCATTGTTTAAAACATAAGCAGAAGGTTTGGAGAGGTATTTCTTAACCTTGTTTCCGGCACTTTTCATGTCTCCGCTAAACACATCAGCCAAAATGCTGAAATTGATCGCATCATAGTCCGAAGAAGTTGGCTTAATATTCGCGACGGTGTTTTTTGCTTTTGTATAATTACCGCGACATAGATAATAAAAGCATCTCAATAAATTATCTTTCGGTGGTGTTTTTGGTAGTTCGTTACCATCCACCGGGAAAAAGTTTAGAAATTTTAAACTTTTTGGCAACTGGTTAATCTGTCTTATCGCCACTTCACCGGTAATTTTGGACATTTTCTGCCGGTAGCATACCATAAAATCGGTCAGAGTTTCATCTGCTTCGGTCATTAAACGAATGGCCTTTTGCGTTGGAATGTCACCGACCAGATCCATGGCAAATATGCTGGTGTCCTTGGCAACTGCCTGTTTTATCGCATCTCTGTAAACACGAAATACCCGGATTGAATAGTCAAAACGAACCCCGATCTCCTCCCTGTGTTTTATCAATTCAATAATCTGGCAATCAACCTCATCGTATACTTTTCCATTCTCGTTGATTACGGGCTGAATTAGCTCCTCCTCTTCCAGCAATCTGATTTTCTCCAGGGGATACCCGGTTCGTTTAACAATTTGGGACTCTTTTATAAACTTGGATTTAGTCGGGATCTTGTGAGACTTCAAGATCGCTTTTCCCATCGCCATATCTTCATCTATGGTTTCTCCGGAATCGATAATCCTTTTAATGACATCCAGGGGCAGGAACTTTTCCTTCTGCAGCTTTTTGATCAGCTTAATCCTCTCCACGCAAGATTCATCGTAATAAGCCATGTTTCTGCTGGTTTTTACCGGAGCCGGCAGCAAGCCTTCGTTCACATAATGCTTGATTGTTGGAGCTGAAACACCGGCCTTTTTTGCCATTTGACCGATACGGATCAGGTTGTTTTCTTTAGTCTTCATCCCTTGTATTTTCTGTTGGTTAGCCAGAGCTGTAGGTAGTGTAAAAACTTCCGTATTCTTTCAGCTAGATCTGATCCTGTAAACATCTTGTTTTTATGGATAATGCCTTAAATCTTTTTGTAAATAATGCTTAAGAAAATGCTGATTCGAGTTGAAAATCTCCATTTTACTATGAATTTAGTAGGTTTTACTTTTCAATAAAAATACCAAAGTTGCCTTATCGCAAAATTGAAATAAAACCCGTATTAAAGTGGATTTACGGGTAAACTTTAAATTAGCTTGACAGTGAAGTTGATTAACTGTAGTGAGTTTTATCAAAAGTAAAACCTATAACTATTAATAAACCATTCAATTAAAAAAAGTCCAAAATTACCCATTCATGGAATTAAACAACTGACTTTTTTAATCCTTTCTTGTGATATGAATGCTCTACCAGGGGAACTGAAAAGAAAGCCTGACAACAATAGACCGGAGGTAGCCTATGGTTTGATTCAGTTTGCATTTACATGCAGTCTATGCATCACCGGAAAACCTATTATGCTCAATAGTTTGAAACTCAAAAACCAGTTAAAAGGAGAGGTACCCATGTATAGAAAACAACTGATAAAACTCATCATTATCAGCTTGCTGTGTTTAATACTTACAGCCGGCTGCAAATCAGCCGATACAGCAGATGATTCATCAACGGCATCCGGAGTAAACGAACCTGCCCAAACTCTGGAAACAGCTTCAAACATGGATTTAAGACAGTTGCTGGCAATGGACTGGAATGAAATGTCCGAAGCAGAGAGAGACAAATTGAAATACCTGACTGGGGCTATGTCTTCAACTGATTTTTATGCAAAATATCAGTTAACTTCCGAAACCGGGGCAGAATTTGCTGCACAGTCACTGTTGGATGATATTAGTGATCTTATCTGGGGAAGCTGGGATAAAGTTGATATACCCGGGGCTGTATGCAGTAACGGAAGCCAGTACAAGATTTTTGTCCAAAAATCCACCGGCTTTTTCAACTGGCTGAAGGGATATACAAAGAACCTGGTTGTCTACTTTGAAGGAGGAGGTGCTTGTTGGGATTATCCAAGCTGTACGAGGCAGACTGGAATCCGGGGCGCTGCCAACCCTAACGGAATCCCGGATAATCATATGAGTATTGGGGATTATCTCGATCCCAACAAGGAGGGGGGTAGTGTGAATGCGGCTTCCACACCGCTGATTCTGCGGAATCATCCGACCGGCGACAATGTCCAAACCTCAAACTGGAACATGGTGTTTATCCCATATTGCACAGGGGATGTCCATGCGGGGAACAAAACCGTTGTTTATGAAGATCCGACCGGGGTAAATCCTCCAATAACCTATCACCATAAAGGTGCTCCCAACATGGAAAAGGTTGTTGATTATCTTCAGGATGAATTTCCCGGAATGAAGAAGCTGTTTGTTTCCGGTAACAGTGCTGGTGGAGCAGGTTCCCTGGTTAATTATCACTTTATACGCAAAGCCCTGGATCCCGATAAAAGCTATCTGCTCAATGATTCAGGTCCCGTATTCGATGCTCCCGATTCCAGTTATAATCATTGGCCGCTGCAACAGCAAATCAAGGGGTCTTGGAATCTGGATTATATCCTAAATAAATTCAGTGCCGACATGCCGGCTTTTGATTTTACCGGGAATTTTGGGGTACTAATGGAAGCTTTGGCAGATGAATGGCCTAATGATATCTTGGGAATTACTTTATTTACAAGGGACGCTAACTATTCCATGTACTCCTATGCCCGCTTTTTTGACCTGGATGAGACCATTCCGGAAGAAAAGGAACAGGTGCTGCAGTTGTGGCGTGAAGATGTGGAAGCGATGATGCTGAAGCTGGATACCATTCCCAATTTCTCCTACTTTGTACCCTATTTTAGGAAGATCATCGACAGTCATTGTACTACCACAGTCCAATTTAAAGGAACGGAAATCCTTGATACAGGAATTGATGTGGGGGATTACATCGAAGACATGCTGGATGACGGTAGCGTGACCAGTTATCACGAGCCGGATAACCCTTCCGATGCAGATGTAACGGACTTCTGGATGGAACTTGTAGAGCTGTTAATGTAAGACGTTTGGGAATCTTAGATTTTAGATTGATGATTTTAGATGTTCTGATAGTGAAAGCTTCTTAACCATTTAAGATTTTCGGGTAGTGAAAGCTTCGCTTTCTGCTTTTTTTATACAGATGGGTGGGAGAGCAAGCTGTGTAATAATAGAAAAAAACTATGATTTCAGATATTTGACGGACTAAACATCACATTTATCACTCCGGGCTTGACCCGGAGTTTACTCATGATTTCAGCTCGCTACGTGATAGATTCCGGATCATGAGATGCGAAGCTTGTAGCATCGATAGGGATGGCAAGGCTTCAAAGTCATAGCCTGATATGCAAATTGTTTAACGATGACACAGTCCGGAAGCCTGCCCATTTATTAATATGAAGGTGTTTACTCAATATCAGCTGATTGCTGAAGGCTGATAACTGACAGCCGCGGAGCGCGAAGCTATTCACCGGGATACTTCATGCCCCATTCGGCTCTGAAAGAGTCCATGAGTTTCATCATCTCCATACTGGTTGTCCACGGCATTAAGGGGCTTTCCAGCAACCCTGCCTCAATACATCTCATTACTTCTTCTGCTTCAGGTCCGTATCCCAGAGAATCGTATGGTAACTTGAGATGCTGATCATCACTTCCGGGACGGCTGATGAACAATTCCTGAGGGTGAAAAAAGTTCGGGACGGAAATGTATCCCTTGCTGCCAATGACTAATCCCAAATGCGGTGAACTGGATCGGCATGACGAGGAAAGAACAGCTGTTCTGCCGCCTTCGTATTCAAGGAGATATGCGGAGGTTTCATC
>JANQLH010000383.1 GCA_028280735.1 SAR324 cluster bacterium
GACCATTCGTCGTGTTCATTTCCGCTATATAGTCATGCAACCTGTTTACTATTGCGGTAATTCCTGAGTCTGTAATTTCTTTTGATATAAGGTCGGCTCCGCCATTTTCAACTTCCCCGGCATACCTTTTTTGAAGAGACGAAATCATGTCTGCTTCGATTTGCACAACAGCGTAATAGTAAAAAATCGATTCATACATGTGGGAAGTGCCATTCAGCTTAAATCGTAACAAGCTGATAACCGTGAAGGATTCCAGGGTGTATCGGGTGAAAACCCTGGACATTTCCTGGTTTACCTCTTCCATGAACTGCATGACTGCCTTGGCCTGATAGTGGCTTTCAGCAAAATAGTCCAGTTGCTTTTCCAGGCTGGGAAAGCGTTGTACCAAGCTTTTCAGTACTTTTAAAGGTTTAAGGGTTTCATCGACCAGGTGACAGCCTTCCTTCAAGATTTCTAGTTTGTATTCAAAGTTGACGACACCGGAACTGCGTTTATCGTGTAGGGAGAGAATTTTCAGTTTGTAGGATTTGATAAGCTCGCTGAATTTCTTGATCAAGGTGTCAAGGAATTCCGTTTCGTCCATTTTTTTTGCAGAGATATCATCACCGATGGTTTCATCAAGGGCTTTTTCCTGTTCGTAAACTGACGCGATGGTGTCGTATCCGGACTTTTCCCCGGGTTTGTACTCTTCAGTCTCAACATATTTGTCAGCAATCCCCTGAAAGGATTTGCAGATTTTTGCTGCAGCAGGTCTTAACTGTTGGGTCTGCGAATGGATGTTGCGGAGTATGACAGTCTTGATTTTTTCAATCGCAGGAAAGAGCATTGCAGGGCCATCTTCATTTTTCTCGCCCTCGGCAACTTCTTTCGCGTTAACTATTTTGAAAAATACTTCGCGCTGGAGATTATGGATGTTGTCGCTGACGATTTGAGCGGCTCTCTCTTTTATTTTCTCTTTTCCCCCATCATCAAGGCCGGACTTTGTGACTACCGCTTTTAATCGTTGCCAGATAGTATAAATTTCCTCATAAATCTGGTATAGACGATCGAAAATTTCTTCCTGGTTTACAAGACTGCCCACAACATTGCGAACCTTTTCGATGTCATTCACATGTCCAACTTCCATCAAAATGGAAGTCAGCGAATCGGAAAGATGACCGATTTTCTTTGTAATGTCTTCTTCGTCTTGTAGGCTGGCGTGCAAACTTTCTGGCGAGATTATCATTGAAGTGACATCACTCATGAAAAGTCAAAAGCATAAAACCCTGAAATGGAGCAGGGATAAGTAACAGTATTGCTCAAAGTATACACAGTGATTCTAGAAGATAAAACCCCCCAAAAAACCTATTGATTTAGTTCAGAAAGGTTTATTGCCAAACGAGCGCCGACTTCGGCATTGTTCAGTACCAATTGAATATTGGTTTTTAAACTTTCCGATCCGGTCAGTTCAACAATTCTGGACAGCAAAAACGGTGTTACTTCCTTTCCTTTGATCCCCTTTGTTTGTGCCTCGTTTAGAGCTTTAGATATGGCATTATCGATTTTGTCAGCCGCCATTTCATGTTTTGCCGGGATAGGGTTTCCAATGACTAATCCACCTTTCAAACCCAGGCCCCATTTGGTTTTAATCGCTACTGCCAGCTCTTCTGTGGAATCGAAAGAATGATCTACACCAAAGCCGCTCCGGCGGGTGTAAAATGCCGGAAACTCAGCGGTCTTATATCCAAAAACCGGTACTCCGTGAGTTTCCAGGTATTCAAGGGTTGCTCCTATATCAAGAATCGATTTTACACCGGCACAGACAACAGCTACACTGGTTTGAGCAAGCTCACTCAGATCGGCAGAAATATCAAACGTTTCGGATGCACCTCGATGGACCCCGCCAATTCCGCCGGTCACAAATACTTTGATTCCCGCCAAGTGTGCGATGATCATGGTAGAGGCGACTGTTGTAGCTCCATCCAGCTTTTTAGTCACAATATAGGGCAAATCCCTGCGGCTGACTTTATGAATGGTTTTTTCCTTTCCCAAATAAGCTAACTCTTCGTCGTTCAACCCTACTTTTAGTCGACCTTGCAGAATTGCTATTGTTGCAGGGATCGCTCCCGTTGTTCGAACGATTTTCTCAACCTGTCCGGCAGTTTCAATATTCCTGGGATATGGCATACCGTGCGAGATAATGGTGGATTCCAGGGCTACCACCGGAAGATTATTTTGTAATGCGGATTGAACCTCGGGGGAAATATCTAAAAACTGATTAGTCATCGTCATAATGTTTTATAAGTGTTAATCAAAACATCTTCACAAAGCGAAGGATCAGAAGAAAATTCACTCTTCATCGTTAATAAAGACGCTGTTGCTGCAAGTTTAACGGAATTATCCAAATCATATCCCCGCAATTGTCCAAAAACCAAGCCTGCAAGGAAAGCGTCACCGGCCCCTGTAGTATTCACTGCTGAAATATCTGGAAGTTTTAAACAGGCCAGACCATGGGGAGAACCATATATTACCCCTTCCTCGCCCATTGTCAGGACAATGGTATGAACACCTTTATCCAGCAGTTTTTTAATTGCTTTTTCGGCATGCTCATAAGTTTTGATTGGAAAACCTACCAGTACTTCTGCTTCCTGGCGATTGGGTTTAATCATGTGGAAGGAACCGATGAAATCGATAACTTTTTTTGTTTTTGTCGTGGAAACGGTATCAAGCAACACCCGGTTCTTGAACGCAGTAGCCAGGTATTCCAACAGTTCTTTTTCCAAATTGGTATCGACTATGATACAGGAAGCATTTTCAATTATGTGATGGTG
>JANQLH010000434.1 GCA_028280735.1 SAR324 cluster bacterium
CAGTTGTCGGTTCCGGTGTGGCCGGAATCGTCGCTGCTTATCTACTACAAAAAGAACATCGGGTTACCCTGTTCGAAAAAAACGATTATATAGGCGGACATACCCATACCATAGAAATAAAAGAGGGGGAGGACCAGGGACTGCCCGTTGACACGGGGTTTATCGTATTCAATGATCGAACCTATCCCAATTTCATTCGCTTTATCGATCAGTTGGGGGTGGAATTTCAGAAAGCCCCCATGTCGTTCAGTTACTTTGATCCAAAACTCGATTTTATGTACAACAGCTCCAGGTTGTTTGCAGATCGTCGCAATTATTTCAGGCCGTCGTTCTGGAGGCTGTTACTGGAGATAGTCAAATTCAATCGTCAGTCAGGGAGGTTAGTAAAACAGGAAGCTGCGAGTGAGACGAGCCTGGGAGAGTTTTTGAAACAATATAAATTTAGTGATAATTTTATCAACCAATATGTCATCCCGATGGGAGCCGCTATTTGGTCTACTCCTGATAGCGAAATGATGCATTTTCCGGCTTCAACCTTTATTCGATTTCTGGACAATCACGGATTACTGACAGTCAATGATCAACCCCAGTGGTACACAATTACCGGTGGCAGCCGGGAATACGTTCGGGCATTTTTGAGATCGTTCCAAGGCGAGGTTATTAAAAACGCCGGAATTGAGAAGATTAAACGTTCAAAAGGCGGTGTTCAGATCTTAACCAAGGGCGAATGGCAAATGTTTGACCGGGTTGTTATTGCGACTCACGCAGATCAAGCCCTGCAATTACTGGAAAATCCAAGTGCAGATGAAAGGAGGTTGCTATCCCCTTGGCAATACACGAAAAACGAAGTGATTCTTCACAGGGATTCCTCTGTTTTGCCTCCAATTAAAGGCGTATGGGCTGCCTGGAACTATATCAGAACCGAAGATGAATCCAGAAGCGGTTTGATGACTATGTCTTACTACATGAATCAGTTGCAAAAACTTGAGACAGAAAGAGACTATTGCGTCTCTTTAAATTCTTCTGTTGATATCGATCCGGATCTTGTGGTGGAGCGTCTGGAATACACCCATCCATTATATGACTTTGCTGCCGTCAATTCTCAACAGGAACTTCCCTCTTTGAACGGAGTAAATCATACCTATTTTTGCGGAAGTTATTTTCGCTACGGATTTCATGAAGATGCTGTCTTTTCTGCGGTACAGGTTGGTAAGCATTTTGGAGTGGAGCTATGAATTCAGTTATCTATAAAGGGTTTGTGGAGCACTTTCGATTAAAACCTGTTAAACATGGCTTTCGCTACCCTGTTTACGGGTACGGGTTTGACCTGGATGAACTGGATAGTCTGGATAAATCGGTATCCTTGTTTGGATATAACCGTTTAGCTCCGGTTGCAATTCACGATAAGGACTACCTGACAAAAGAAAGAGGCTCTATCCGGGAAAAATTGCTCCGATTTCTTTCCGAACATCGCTCTGTGGAAAACATACAGCGAGTATTTTTAGTGACGTCGGCACGGTATCTAAACTATATCTTCAATCCCGTGAGCTTTTTTTATTGCTTGGATGAAAGGGGGAAAACCGAAGCAATGGTTGTGGAAGTAAACAACACATTCGGTGAGCGACATCTTTATGTTCCTGAAAAGGAAGAAGGTGCCAATGGAAGCCGTTATGTGGCTGAAAAGGAGTTCCATGTTTCCCCGTTTAACGATATGCAGGGGAACTACGAATTTGACTTCTCTCATCCAAACGACTCCCTGGACATTAAAATCAACCTTATCAAAGACGGACAACCGTTTTTCAACGCAAGACTGCATGGTGAAGTAAAACCCTTGAACGGTGTCAATCTACTGAAAACGCTAATCGGTAACCCTTTTAGTCCGCATAAAAACATGCCGAGGATTTTGTTTCAGGCTGCGAAATTATACCTCTTGAGAAAACTGCCCTATATAGATAAACCTGATCCGCACAGCCCCATGACGATCATTCGCCAGGACAACACTGGAAACTAGCCGTCAATCAGACAGCGCTTTTTCTGTAATAATTTTGGATTTGAAAATGGTTAGCAATCGACCATCTATTGCCATCAGCCCTAGGAATATTAAGGTCATTCCCAAAAACACAGAAAAGGAAAGCTGTTCTCCCAGAAATATTGTTCCCAGCAGGATTGCACTAACGGGAATTAAAAAGGTCACCAAAACGAGATTGGTGGCCCCTGCACTGGCAAGGAGTTTAAAATAGATTAAATATGCCAAAGAAGTACTGACTAAAGCGAGACCAGTGATCGCTGATATGGTTAACCACCCCGGGGACAGGTTTTGAGGTTCCTCAAAGAGTACTACCAATGGCAATGAAAGTATAGAGGAACAGCAAAGCATGCCTGCCGAAACAACCAAGGGATGTAAATCATTAAACCTCCGACCAAAAATTGCAGCAAACGCATAAGAGCAAGCTGCTCCAAGAACAGCGAGCTGGCTTAAAACGTTAACTCCCAAACCCTGTAACGATTCAAAACCGATTAATACAGCTACACCTAACCAGCCAATCAAAACTCCAATTGCTTTATAAGCGGAAAGCTTTTCGTCGCGAGTGAGCAAATGGGCAAATATCACAATAAAGATGGGAGTGGTGGCGTTAAGAATGGAGGCCAATCCGCTTTCGATATGAGTTTGCCCCCAGACGATCAGACTGTATGGTACCAGATTGTTCAGGACTCCCATGATCAAAAAACTCAGCCATATTCCAGGAGAAAAAGGCATGCGCTTACCGGAGAGATAAACAATACCGACCAGAATTACCGAAGCTATAGCTACCCTGCTAAAAACAATACTGAAGGGTGTCATTTCTTTAACTGCCACACCGACGAAGAAAAATGATCCCCCCCAAAGAATCGAAAGAATGATTAACAGTGCCCACTCTTTAAAGCCCATAAGGCTGTTTTGTCTTCCAGAATGTGTTTTCATAGCCAAAAAATCCGTTTGAGTTAACAACGATCAAGATCACGAAAGCAAGATCTTGTTTTCATGGCTATCAATATATCTTACGGTCAGGAATTAACGACCCGATTCTTGCGGAATGTAGAGCGGGGTTCAGGATTTTTCTTTGAGTTGCTTTTTTTTATACCAATTAGTGTCTTTATACAGGGTCTCGGCACATTTTGGGCAGATACAGTGAGTGAATATCGCTTCGGAGTTGGATTCGATGTATGCTTCAAGATGTTGCCAAATACCCCCGCCGTCCTTGATTTTTTTGCACGATGCGCAGATGGGTAATAATCCGCTTAGTTTTTTAAGTTCAGTCAGGGAAATTTCAAGGTTTTTTATCAGTTGTTCTTTTTCTCTTTCGAGCTCTCTTTGTTTGGTAAAGTCTCTGGCAACACCAACTGTATAGATGTGGTTTTTTTTGATTGGTTCACCGTTATGAATCCTGATTGTTTTAACCTTGAAATCAGCAGTAAACGATCCTCCAAAAGCTTGCAGTTCTCTGATTTGATTGTTTTTGTCGACAAAGGGTAGTTCAACGACTTGATAAAACTGTTTCCGTTCACCTTTTTCAACTTCCCTGAATTTTTCACGTCGCTCAACCACAAGCTGTCGGGCAGCTTCCTTATGCTGTTCGGGAACAAATTCCGAAATTGGTCTTCCTCTTAGCTCTTCAGCCTTATAACCGTAGTCTTCAACCTTTTTGTTGACTTCAACAATCTTGGAATCCGGATCGACAATATAGACAATGTCGTTAACCGAATTGAACAAGGTATTTAAAAGCTTTTTAGTTGCATCCAGCTCCTCTTCAAGCATTTTATTTTTTTTCCGGAGCTCATCAATTTCTTTATTGGCCATAGCGTGTTGTTTGCACTCCAGTTATTAAAAACACTCTTATTATCGCATTTACGTCAGTTGAAATAAGGACTACGGTTATCCAATACTTCTCGAACGCCTTTGACAAGCGATTCAAAATCAACAGGTTTGGAGAATTTGGCAACGATTCCGGTAGATTGGTACTGATCTTCGGTTATCTGCTGCATGACACCCGATAATAAAATGATAGGCACTTGGGGATTTTGTTTATGGATCTCCTTGCTTAGATCAATTCCATTCATATGGGGCATCATATAATCCGTGATAACCAGGTCATAGGCGAACGGTCCGTCTTTTATCGCTTTTAAGGCGTCGCTGGAACGTGTCAGCGTTGTTACTGAATACCCCTGGAATTCAAGCATCTCACGGTTGACCTTACATAATTCAACTTCATCATCAACTACAAGAATAGACTCCGAACCTTTGGGAAGAGTGGCAGATGGTGCGACTGGCTGTAACCGTGGCTGATGATTGTTGGCAGGCAAATAAACGTCAAAAGTAGATCCTACCCCTTCCTGACTCCGAACTTCTATGTAGCCTTTATGATTGCTGATGATTCCATGGACAGTCGATAATCCAAGACCAGTTCCTTTACCAGGCTTCTTGGTGGTAAAAAAAGGTTCGAAAACACGATGTCTTACTTCTTCATTCATACCGATCCCGGTGTCTTTTACTGATAACAGCACGTAGTCTCCGGATTTCAAATGGCTTGTTTCCGCCTGCCCTTGGTCTACACGGCAGTTACCAAGGCTAACTTCCAAAAAGCCGCCGTTTTCTTCCATTGAATGAAATGCATTGGTGCAGAGGTTGATAATTACTTGTTGAACCTGGGTGACATCACCTTCAATGTTATTGACATCAGGGTCGATTTTCAGATCGATAGATATTGAAGACGGGAACGTTGCCTTAATGAATTTAATGGACTCTTTAACCAATGGTCGGAGATCCATGTTCTCAGGTTCATGATCCCCTTTTCGGCTGAAAGTGAGAATCTGATCGATCAATTCTTTTGCCCGGCTGCCTCCTGAGAGAATTCTTTCCAGGTTGGCTCGCACGACTTCATTCTCGGGAAGGTCTGCCAGTTTTCTTTTGGCTAACTGGGTGTAGGCAAATATCCCATGGAGAACGTTGTTGAAATCATGAGCTATACCGCTGGCCAGGGTTCCCAATGCTTCCAGTTTTTGCATTTGCCTAATTTGCTGCTCCAGTTTGTTTTGTTCACTCATATCCCGCTTCACGGACACAAAATTCTGGATCTTCTTTTTATTATTTAAAACCGGGAAAATGGTGGCATGTTCTTCAATCCGACCATTGTATTTTCCCTTTGTGAAGTATTGGCCTATCCAGGTTTTACCGCTGGTTATGGTTTCCCATATCTCAAGAAAAAATTGATCATCGCAGGCATCACTTTTTAAGATCGACATGTTTTGTCCGACAATCTCTTTCCAACTATAGCCGGTTACTTTTTCAAATGCCCGATTCACGTATTCGATGTTTCCTTGGGGGTCTGTGATGACAATGCTGTCGTTTGATTGGTCAATCACAGAAACCATTTTATTACATTCTTGGTTGGATCTAATACGTTCAGAAATATCGGTTACATAGCTGAAGATATATTGTTCGCCTTCGAAATTATTAATATCATTGGTAAATTCCACAGGTATCTGATTGCCGTTACTGTTGGTAATGACGCTCTCAAAAGTAATTGTTCCTTTCTTTTCAATGGTTTTCCAATGTGTCTTAAATGCCTGCGGGGTATAACCGTTTTCAAACTCCCAAATAAAAGATCCGATAATATCTTGATGTGAGCGTTCAATCAAACTACAGGCCGCTTTGTTGGCATAGTGAAGTCGCCCTTTTGGATTAACCAGGAAAACAGCGTTGGAGCTGTTATCAATGGAGTATTTGGCCAGCCTTAACTCTTTATTGGAAGTAGCTGAAAGGGTGAGACCTTTCTTCTCGTTTTCATGTAATGCCTTTATTTGATTCTTATGGTCGGAGTTAAGTCGTTCAACGTAGCGGGTTGTTTCTACGGCATGCTTAAAATCCCTCTTTTGAATCGGTTTTGGAATGTATCTGAATGCCGGTAAATCATTTGAGTGAATGATCGATTCTTCTTCCGGGCTTGGGATCAGGAAAATGATCGGGATTTTTATTTGAGTTTGGAGCGCATCAACAGTGTTTTCCCGGTTCAATTTTAACGCGATACTGAAATCAATCAGAATTAAATCGGGTTTTTCTGATTTTGCGTTGAAAATGGCCTCCAGGCCGGAGTCTACAATTGAGGTGATTTTATAACCTAGACGGGTGGCCAGGCTGTTAATCTCATTGGCGGTCTCTGTTTTGTTTACAATGGCAAGAATAATAGTTTGATTCATGGTTAACCGGTGGTTCCTGATTCCCCCGACATGACCTTATTCCTGGGAAACTATTTATGTTGTTGTGTTCATGCTTTCACCAAATCCGCCATTTCTCGATTTTGAGATTACATCTATAGGCTTTTTCAGCGATATGGTAGTTAGGGCAGCGTGCGATATAATTACATGGAAGCTGCTCAAAGTTATCAGGTTTGTTTTTAAGGATTACAGGTTCGCCATGGTCGAGATAGCAATAGTAAGATTGATAGGTCGGATTCATTTTTTGTCCTTCGATAATTGATTATCGTAAATCCTTGATCAAGTCGTTACCACAGTAACCAGCAATTCCGATGCCACACTTAATTAGTTAAAAAAAACAAAATTTTATATGGTTAAGTAGTGAGAAGCATGAACAAGAAATTAGAAATCTCCGCCGAATCACATTGTTCGGGAAAATTGCCCTACTGTTTTAATCGAAAAACGAAGGCTTGTATCAATTTTCAACATAGAATCGATTGAAAATGGACGATTTCAAAAAACACTCTTGAGACCTTTTCGGATGGTGTTTCTTCACGATAAAAACCAAAATATAAGAGGAACATACAGATAATACAGGAAATAGTGAGGGACTGTGACAACGCCATAGTTAAGAGAATTGGGACTGAATTTTATCCTGAAAGTAGCGCGAGACCTGTCATTGCCTGTTAAAGGTCTTTTATTATCGTTCTTTTTCGTGGAAACCAGGCTCTTGGTGGGAACCTCGCAATTCTGCTTAACAAAGTGCATGCCCCCTGGTATCAGCTCAATGCGACGTTTCATTGCTGACAGGACACCGGGCTACCATGCCAATGTACTTTCGGAACGGGGCTTAATCTTCGGAAATCATGCGGTAGTTATAAATACCAGTGAGGAAATCGAGTCGAATAGGTCAGAAAATACTATGAAATCCTAAAAAGGTAATGATTTATACAACAAGAAAATACCAATCAGTACGAGTATTACATAAACATAGCGATTAAACCGGTCCGTCGGAATAGATCGGTTCAAGATCCCGCCGACTATTGTTGTAAAAACCAGAATGGGAAAACAATACAGATAATTAAGCAGGACGGGTTGCGTCATCAGGCCTCCGACAGCATGACCAATTGAGATAAATATAGTGGCGGGAAGAAACAGGCTCTGCAATGTCGCTCTGAATGTTACCGGAGGCCATTGTCTCAGGGTTCCGTAAATAATAATGGGTGGTCCTCCCATATTGTAAGCCCCTCCGAGAATGCCCCCCAATAAGCCAAAAAAATAGGAAGTCTTGTCAGATTTTAGCGTCCGATCTCCATGTCCTATAAGAGAAAAGACTGCAAATACAATAATCATAATCGATAATCCGATTTTCATTATGGCATCCCCGGTTCCTTTCAGCAGATAAAGACCGATCGGAATTCCGAGACTACTCATGACAATCATTTTCCAGATGTTCTTAAAATTAACCTCACGCCAGTTTTTCAAGAAGATGAAAAACGCAGTGGTTGTAGCAACCAGGGCCACCAGCGGAGCGGCTGTCTTTATATCCACAATAAACGCCAGAAGCGGCATGGCAATGAGTCCCAGCCCAAAGCCCAGGGTCGAGTTCACAAATGTGGCAAGAAAAATAATCACCAGGACTAAAACAGTCTGTAAATCAAGCATCTCGAAAGGGTCGTAAATATATGAAATTGAAGCAGAAATGTGAATTGGGTTTTGCCGATTGACAAGATAGATACCCGATTTTTCCTGGAATCAGAATCTCGTTACCTTTTCATCCTAGTGATATGCCACTTTGACGTCAAGACAGTGAAACAAGGGCTGGCCCCCCAGCTCAATAATGTGAGGGATGCAATTATTTGAGTCATTGTTAAGGTATCTTGCACAAGGTTGGATAAGGAATTAGCGAATTTCCGTTCAGATACTAACTGAGTTTTAGAGACTGATATTTTTCTATAAATTTTTCAAAATGGAACTCTTTAAAAATTTTGGGCATATACTCAGTGAACATCTCGACTTCCGGGCTATTTTGATCATTTTCTATGTCTATCAATACTTTCGGCCAATAACTGAATACATGTGCTTCAACAGCCATTTCCAGGTAGCTTTTGAAATCAAGGTTAAGCGGTTCGACTTCCATTTCACCACTGTAATTGTAACCGATGGTGCTCGGTCCCCCATTTGGATCAATCAATATGCCACACTGTGCTTCTTCTGATATCAAATCAAAAGGGTGGTATATCTTGATTTCAGCATCTTCTGCAATGTCGTCGTCTTCATCATATAAATATCCTTGCCAGCTTTTGATCACTTCTGCGATAGGAAGTAATTCCATTTTTCCACGGATACCCCTGTCTTGGTCATGTATCCAGTCGATCGTTACACCATTGAATGTTTTATATAAATCTATGAAGTTACGATCTAAGTTCAAATTCTCTAATTTGGAAATGAAACCATCGGGCATCGGATCGTTCATATGCGAATCAAAAGTACTAATCAATTTGGGATTCGATTGTTGGATTTTATATATGTTGGCTACTATTTTATAAATCAAGCTTTTCATCGTTATCCTTAATTCAGAGTTACATTGTTGAGATTTTGAAGCTTGCCGACAGCTATATTGAGAACGATTTTTTCATCTTCAGAAATATTGGTTTTTGAGCTAATTTTGTCTGTGATTTGCTTATAGCGGCGTAGGTTGGGGATTTGTTTTGCAGTATTTTTGATGGTCTTTAGATGTTCTAAATTAATATTAGTATTTTTCTGTATTGTTCTAACATCAGTTTTCAACAGGCTTACTTTTTCTCTGCTGACACCTTCACCCACCAAGTATGTGCTTAAATCAGTTTCAACAGGGTTATCCGAGGTCTTTCCTGCTACAAGTGCCTTCTTTTCCTTGTATTTGCCGTCATCCTGTTTTTCCAATATCCAGGCATTTAGTTTAAGGCCTGTGGGAACTTGCTTTTCAGCACTTCGAAGCTGCCTGAGGTTACCCCATTGAGATTGATCAACGCCTGCCTTTTCAAGTGCTGCATCTGTAGCCGGCGGCAAAGCAGGTCGATTGTAAATTGGCTCAACCACGTATCGTACAATTTCTCCCTTGGACACTGCGTTTTTGACAGCTGTCTCGGCGGTGTTTAAATGGTTCTTGTTTCCTTTTTGTGATAGGGGAGTCAGGTTTTTG
>JANQLH010000443.1 GCA_028280735.1 SAR324 cluster bacterium
GCCCAGGTCTATTTCATCGAGAGTTTTAAACCCGACGAGAAAAAAGACTACAGGCTTGTTGTATTAGATGAACCGGTAGCCGAAAGAGCAAAAGGATCTCAACGAGCATCATCGGCAAACATTCTTGAAAACTCCGATTTGACCTGTCGATTTGATGATCAAAATAATGTTGTTGGATTGATCTTTCGAGGTAAAGAATTTGTTGGTGAAAACGGTTTTAATACAGCTATTACTTATGCGCGTCATCGCACAGATGCCGAAGAATGGGACGACGTTAACAGCAATACGACCGGAAGCGGAATGGTGCAACTTAGAAGGCAACGCACAGAATTGCTGTTAAAAGCGGCCGGCGGTAAAAAGGTTGAGGTTAAACGGCAATTCAAGCTGGCCGAGGGGTTACCCTATTTATACCTCGATATGACCTTGAAATACCCGGTAACATCATTTCAAAAATACAACCGGGAACGTGCCGAGCGGCTGGGTAAAGCGTGGGACGGCAATTGGATAGAGATCATGCCTTGTGAGATGATTCCGACTTTTTTCGGGACCAGCCGAAATCATCTCAAAGTCTGGAAGCATAATTATTTCGGCCATGTGAGCTCCTATCAGATAAATTATGCCGATTTTTCAAAAAATCAAGAGCTGGATGCTTTCAACAACCAGATCACTAATGGCTGGGTTGCCGTCAGTGACGGTTCACGCGGGTTACTGATTGCTCAAACCGCTGAAACCAATTCCAGTTTTGCATTCTGCTCAATGCGGACAAGAAAAACAGGCGGCGAAACCAATATCCATCTTAATCCCTTTGGAACCTATTTTGGCAGGCAGTTCAAGTATCCAACCGCAGTGACCGGCCTGGGAAAAATGGGAGCATTCATGACATCCGATCACCTTGATCCTCTTGCGCCTTCCTATAATGGAAAAAAGCAATGCCTTTCCTTAATGATCGCTCCTTACGAGGGGGATGAACCTTCGCAGGAAATCCAAAATGATGCCATGGCATTTGCCTATCCTTATTTGCTTTTAACTAAATCAGACCTGATTAAAGACCCGGAATGCAGAAATTGGAAACCTTAATATTTCCAAGAATACTTCTTAACCGACTTGTTCGATAATCAGGCAATAGGGAAATAATGGTAGAAATACCTGTAATGCAATAGTTCCGGTTGGATGTTGCCGGACTTTTGGGACCGGTGAATAGGCAGGTGAGGAAAAAGAACCAGCTTCCGGTTTTTCAAGCTGATTCTTTAAGAGGGGTTACTTGACTAAATGGCAACTTACAAAGTGATTATCACCTGTATCCCTTAGTTGCGGAACATTATGTTTACATTGTTCTTCGGCAAGCGGGCAACGCTCGGCAAAAGAACATCCGGCATAAACCTTTGTCGGGCTGGGGACATCGCCTTCAATTGTTTTATGTTTCTTTTTATATTTCGGATGAGCCGCAGGTATTGCCTCGAGTAATGCCTGAGAGTACGGGTGTTTTGAATTATTAAAAAACCTATCCCTGGAAGCAATCTCGACGATCTTTCCTAGATACATGACAGCCACACGATCGGAGATATAGCGAATCACCCCCATATCGTGACTAATAAAAAGATACGACATTTTAAACTTGGCCTGCAAATCTTTGAAAAGATTTAATATCTGGGCCTGTACGGATACATCCAGCGCAGATACGGCTTCGTCGCAGATCAAAAGTTTCGGGTTTAAGGACAATGCGCTGGCAATACAGATTCTTTGGCTCTGACCTCCACTAAACTCGTGGGGAAACCGCTGAAGTTGCTGTCTGTTGAGACCGACATACTCCATAAGTCGACCCGCCAAGTCTTTAGCATCTTTTTTATCCACCAGTTTATGAAAAACAGCAGCACCGGTTAAAATCTCCTGAACCGTTAACCGGGGATTAAGTGAAGCAAGAGGATTTTGGAAAATCATCTGCATATGAATACGGTTTTTTCTTAATTCTTCCTCAGAAAAATCTTCCAGATTTTTATTTTCGAAAATAACCTCTCCACTGGTCGGTGGAATCAGATGCAATATGGTTCTGCCCACGGTTGATTTTCCGCATCCGCTTTCTCCTACCAAACCAAGGGTTTCGTTTTCCCTGAGATTGAAAGATACGTCATCAACAGCTCTTACATAGTTCACGACACGGCGCATCAGTCCACCACGAATGGGAAAATATGTTTTTAAGTTTTTGACTTCCAAGATGTTTGTCATTTCGTTACCACCAAATAGTGAAATAAAATCTTATTCGTACAAATAACACCGGATAGAGTGGTTTTCTTTTTCAATTAACTCCGGTCTGGACTTTACGCATTTATCGAATGCTTCCGAACATCGTGCAGCGAATTTGCAGCCCGGGGGAAGATCAATCAGCGGAGGTACGGACCCCGGAATATTATAAAGGCGTTCTTCACTGGAGAGCAGCTCGCTGGTCGAAGGTATCGCCTTCATTAATCCTTTTGTATAAGGATGTGACGGATCATCAAATAAGGTGTCGACATCCGCTTTTTCCACGATGTCACCTGCATACATCACTGCAACATTATCGGCCATTTCGGCAATGATTCCCAAATCGTGGGTGATCATGATAATGGCAGTATGGAATTTTTCCTGAAGTTCCTTCATCAACTCAAGAATTTGAGCCTGAATGGTTACATCAAGCGCGGTGGTTGGCTCGTCTGCAATTAACAACTCGGGTTCACAAATTAGAGCCATGGCAATCATAATCCGTTGTCTCATCCCACCGCTCAGTTCATGGGGATAAGCACTTAGTTGTCTCTTAGGAGTAGGAATGCCAACTTCCTTTAACATGAATTCAGCTCTTTCCAGGGCTTCTTTCTTTTTGACTTTTTTGTTCTTGATAAGGGTCTCCGTCATTTGCTTTCCGATCGACATCACGGGATTCAGACAGGTCATTGGGTCCTGGAAGATCATTGAGATCCTGTCCCCCCTTATATTCCGCATCTCTCGGGCACTTAGCTTTAATATATCGTGTCCATTTAAGTGCACTTCACCACTTAAGATCCTTCCCGGCTCGTTGATTAATCTAATCAATGCAAGAGAGGTAACGCTTTTTCCGCAACCCGATTCACCTACAATGCCCAAGGTTTCCCCTCTTTTGATTTGAAGGTTTACATTGTTAACGGCCTTGACAATTCCCTGCCGCAGAAAAAATGCAACGTTTAAATCCTTGACATCCAGTAGCGGAGATTGATTATCGTTGGTTTGATTATTGTCGTTCATGAATCCTCTAAAAGGTGCAATCAAATTACTTTATCTAGTCTTTTAATTTTGGATCGATAGCATCTCGCAGCCCGTCTCCGAAGAAGTTGAATGCAAGCACGGTAATGGTCATAGCGATTGAAGGCAACAGAATCAAATGAGGGTATGATCTCATTCCCTGTATTCCTTCTGAAATCATTCCTCCCCAGCTGGGCATAGGTGGGTTGACCCCCAGGCCAATAAAACTTAGAAATGCTTCATATAAGATGTATGCCGGAATTTCCATGGATTCAGCAATAATGCAGGGACCGATGATGTTTGGTAAAATACGGCGGAAAAGAATCCGTGCTTTGGTGAATCCTTGTGATACGGCAGCTTCGACAAATTCACGCTGTTTCATGGAAAGGGTTTCGGCTCTTACGATTCTTGCCATTCTCAACCAGGAAGTTAAGCCGATACCAATAAAAATAAAAAACATTCCTCCCATGGAGTCATCGATTGCATAGAAGAATGCTTTTAGACCGGTGAAATCCTCCGGTTTTCCGGATCGGAAGTATACCATAATCAGAATAATAAACAACAAGGTCGGAACAGCGTATAGTATGTCCACAATCCTCATCATCCATTCGTCAACCTTGCCCCCTATGTATCCCGAGATCAGTCCGTAGATTACGCCAATCACAAAACTGGTGAATGCACCGATGATTGCAACCGCGACGGAAACCCTGGCACCGTAAATGATACGACTAAGATAGTCACGCCCCAGGAAATCGGTTCCCAGGATGAACTCCTTATTTGCCCCGGGTGCCAGATAACCTTGTAAAAAGTCTTCTTCTGCATAGTGTTGAGGTGCAAAAAAGGGAGCAAAAGCAGCAACAATGATCAGGGCTATAATGAAGATTACACTTACCACGGCCATTTTATTCTTGATAAACCGGTAGTAGGCAAGTTTGGTGAGATTTTCACTCTTTTCTTCAACAACCGGTAAATCAGTTTCTTCCAATTTGGTTTTCATAGTTTCCATAAAATACAATTATTTGAAAACAAAATAACGAGTTACAGTCGACTGTAGCTCCATAAGCGTTTATGTTTCCTTCAATCGATAATAATGTTTTAGGTCGGCTACCTGTCAGTTCATTAGGATCGGTCTGTTTGCCGTTCAACCCTGTACTCAAGTCAGGCGAATACGAGGATCTACGACAGCGTATAAAACATCGACAATAGTATTCATCAGAATGATTACAAACCCCAATAATAAATATACACCGACAACAACCGGATAATCACGGTTGGTAATGCTGACAACGAAATAATATCCCAGGCCTGGTATGGCAAAAATTCTCTCAATAACCAACGTACCTGTTAGCGTATAAGCGAATATCGGTCCCATGATAGTAATAACGGGAAGTAAGGCATTACGCAGGGCATGCTGAAACATCACTGTCATTTCAGAAAGCCCTTTGGCCCTGGCAGTCCTGATAAAATCGTCACGAATAACCTGAAGCATGCTTGAACGAGTTAAACGAGCGATGAAGGCAGCGGACCCAAGACCTAAAGCTATGGTAGGGAGAATTTTTGAATCCCAGGTGGTCCACCTCGCCACGGGCACCCATTGTAGAAACAAGCCGAAAAATAATGCCAACATGGGTGCCAGTGCCATATTCGGTATGGATCGGCCTATTATTGCAAAAAAACTGGCTGCGTAGTCAAACACGCTGTTGTGATGATAGGCCGCAAGCACCCCTAAAGGTATTCCTAAAAGAATTGCGAAAACCATTGAATAGACACCCAGTTCGGCAGAAATCACAACTTTACTTTTTATCAATTCTGTTACCGGCAGATCTCTTTGGGTATACGATACTCCCAGGTCACCCCTGACTGCATTGTAAATATAGGTGGTAAACTGTTGCCAAAGAGGCTTGTCAAGTCCGTAATAGGCTTCAATGTTTTTAATGATTTCGGGCGGTAAACTCTTTTCTTGATCGAAAGGTCCACCGGGCAAAGCTCTTAACAGGAAAAACACGATAAAAGCAATTACAGTTAAGGAAATAAGTCCTCCAAAAACCCGTCTAATAAGAAAATATGTCATGTTAACTCTTACGGAAAAGTTGAAACTATAATCCCAATTAAAATTCTATTGGGGGCAGGTTTTAATTTTTCGATTCGCTGTAAATGAAGCAGAATAGGAAACTAGCAGGACATCTAACAATACCATGTAATAAACTGAACGGCTGATTAGTGACGATATCCCAATTCATTATAATATAAAAAAATGCAGGTGTTTAATTCAGTAAACAAGCGGTGCAATACTCACCGTATACACGATGACACCCTGAATACTGACAATAGCCCCACAACTGTCGGCTCAACCGGTTGAAAACATGTCATAACCGAGGCCGGCAATTGCCGGTTGGTCAAGGATATAAATCGAAAAACAAGCTCGATTTCAATAAAACTCTGATTTAACTGAATATTGCACAAAGCTTTAATGAAGAATCGGTTCCGGATTATCCATTTATCATCCTTGAGCGCAAGAAATCGGCAGAAGCTTAAACGCTATAGAGTAATCTGCCGTATAAAAGAACTATACCCTTAAAACGTCCCGAAATTGCAGAATTCAATATTAGTCAGGGAATCTCCTCTATGAAGATAGGCTTGAAGAAGGATTGTTCCTAAGATTGAACCGGCATTAATCCGGTAAATCAAGCCATGACCTGGTATGAACTCAGGTCATGGCTTAATGTTGTTTAAATACCGGGATTGGTGACTGTTAACCGATTATTTGTCGGTGAAGTACCACTCACGAACGTGCTGTCCGCCCAAGGCAATGAAGTTCCACTTCAAGTATGGTTTGGACAGGTACTGGGCAGTATCAAAATAAATTGGAGCGATGGCAGCTTCTTCCTCACACAAAATCTGCTCTGCCCGGCGATATAATTTAATTCTTTCCTGTGGATCAGTCGAACTAACAGCCTTATCCAGCAAATCTGCGTATTCCTGATTCTTCCAGCGGATTCTGTTTGTTGACTTTGTGGGATGGAAAACTTCACTTAAAAAGTTGTGTGCGTCAGGATAGTCCGCACCCCAGCCAAATCTAAACATATGAGGAGCATCCGGTTGCAAGGTTGATTTCAGATAAACTTTCCATTCCTGGTTTTGGATCTTGACTTCAATACCAAGATTTCTCTTCAGCATGGCTTGGACGGCCTGGGCGATTTGAGCATGCCTTTCCGAGGTGTTGTGCATATAAATAATCTCAGGGATGCCTTTTCCACCAGGATATCCGGCTTCCGCCAACCATTTTTTTGCCTGTTCCGGATCATAACCGATACCAATTCCTTCGGAAGGATCAACCGCACCAAAAACCGGGGGAGTTGTGAACGTGGTTGCGGGGACTTGGTCTCCTTTCACCACGTTGTCAATAATGGACTGACGATCAATAGCGGCTGAGATGGCTTTTCGAACGAGAGGGTTGTCAACCGGGGGTCTCTCATTGTTAAAAGCAAGATAATAAGTACTAAAACGAGGATAAATAGAATACTGCTTGCCAAGAACAGGGTCTGCCTTAACACGTGGAATTTCCGGAGCAGGAATCGCTTGATGCTCAATGCCAATCAAATCCAGTTCGTCATTTTCGTACATCGCCAGTGCTGTTGAAGCTTCCCGGACAATCAGATAGCGAACTTCTTCAATTCTGATTTTCGCAGCGTCGAAGAAATCAGGGTTTTTCTTCAGAACGATTGTGTTTCCGCGTTCCCACTTTTCCAAAGTGTAAGATCCGCAAGTTACAATATTTTCAGCGTCTGTCCAGCGAGTTCCATGCTTTTCGATGGTTTTTCTATGTTGTGGTCTCAGCGTCCACATGCCGGCGATGGATGGAAAAAATGCAGCAGGGCTGTTCAGGTTGAATTGAACGGTGTAATCGTCCAAAGCCTTGACACCAATTTTAGTATTGTCTTTGATCTTACCATTGTTGATATCTTCTGCGTTCTCAAGAATATAGAGGACAAAGGCATAAGGGGAGGCTGTTTCGGGCAGAATATTTCTTCTGATCGCATATACAATATCATGAGCCGTAACCGGTTCGCCTGTTGTCCATTTGGCATCCTTTCTCATGTTGAAGGTATATGTCTTTCCACCATTTGTGGCTTCCCAACTTGTGGCCAAACTGGGCTTCACTTCATAAGTCGTTGAATCATATGTTGTCAGACCTGTGAAAAGCTGCTCGATAACTTCGATTGCCTGGTTATCCTGGGCAACGCCAGGATCAAGTGTCGGAACCTCTGATCCCAGGGGAACTCTAAGATAATCGGGATGAGTTGCTTCCGGTTTTCCGTCTTTTTCACAACTACTAAACATCACTGCCAAAAAAACAAAGCTAATTAAAATATATAGCTTTTTCATTTTCCCTCCTTTTTTACGAACAAGTACAGGTTAAACATTGTAAAACATAAGAATTACAATGCAATGACATGAAAAAAATGATTCCAGGAAATTTTAAGTAGATCCAATATAAACAAGTTTTTCCTGGATGCCAACGAGTAATTTGATTTTTTTAGATTAGTCATAACGTGTCATGGGGAGTAAATCTCCAAGATTTTCTCAATCTCAAAACAGTTGGCATTAATCCATACCAATTTAACTCGAAGGCTTTTTTGATTTACCTTGCAAAACAAACCTTGACTGAAGTTGGATTTGACTCCCTTCAAACTAATTCTTCTTTAAGGTTTTCAGTAAATCATGTGTGGTGTTAAACATCGGGTTTGGCGCAAAACCCGAAATATTTTTCCGATAAGCTTTCACGGCTACAGGTTGAAAAATCCCAATTCCTAAAGCTCTTTCAGCCCAAATGTCTTGCAGTTTCTGGTAAATCTTCTTTCTTGCTTCCGGATCAGCTGACAAGAATCCTTCATCACAAAGTGCATCAACATCTTTGTATATGACCCCCAGGTAAATCCCGTAAACACCTAAAGAGTGCATAAATGTACTCAAAAGACTGTGGGGATCCGGGTAATCTGCTGACCAAGTCGCGAGAATTATAGGATAACGGCCTTGCGGGAAGTCGTTATTGTATTCTTCTCTTGAAACCTTTCGAGTGGAAATCTGAAACTTTGAGTTTAGTGAATTGATATTCTCAGCGATTATTTGAGCCGGGGCCTCTCTAAGGCGACTTCCCGCCGCGTAGGCGATTGTCATCTTGAAGCCGTTTTCCCAGACTTTTCCCCCATATGCCTTTTTTAGAAAAGCTTCCGCTTTTGCCAGCTCAAATTCCGGTTGCGGAACCTCTTTGTAGTAAGGCATTCCTTGAACATTCGGACTTCGAGGAGTTTGAACCATACCCTGGGCAATCTCTTCCCTGTATGAGTCGTAATTAAAAGCGTGTTGGAAAGCCTTTCTTACATTAATATCCGAGAAGAAATCTGCCGGAATACCGTTTCCATCCAACTGTCCACTTCCTACATCCGGATTGTTAGCAGTGGCGATTTTTTGATTCATCAAAGCAATGGTAACGGACAGCTGGGGGATAAAATAGAAGTTTACGTCTGTTAAGTCTTTGATTTCAGGGTAATAACTGGCATCAACGTCTACCGAATCCACGTCTCCGTTCTGTAGCATTAGTTTTCTTGAAGACCATTCGGCCGCGTATTTTTCCACCACAGTTGGAATTGATGCCCCCCCGGCCCAATAGTTATCGAATTTTTCCATCACAAACTGCTTCGATTTTTCCCAGTTTTTGAGTTTGTAAGCACCGGTGCCGTTAGCAATATTCCTCAACGGCTCCGCGTCTGGAGCAGGATTGTTGAATTTCGCGGCATTGGCCAGACTGCCGTCCCAGGCTCCGTTTTCAACTGCCCATTTTTTACTGACAATGGAGTTTAACGGAAACTGCAGTACACTCATAAAAGGAGGATACGGACCGGGTAATTTAATGGTTACCTTGTTACCTTTGGCACTGACACTGTTCACGATCATTTTGAAAATACCCGGAACAACAGTTCCGCCTTCTCTTGTCGATATATAGCCGGTGACAGCATCAAGCATCATCCACGATGGTCCGCCGTCCTGATCCACAATCATACTTCTTTCGAGCGAGTATTCCACGTCTTTGGCAGTCAGGGTTTCTCCATTGTGGAATTTTACACCTTTGCGAATTTCAAAAGTGTAGGTTCTTCCGTCCTTTGAAATTCCACCGTTGGCAACGGTAGGAACTTTTGTGGCCAGCAGCGGTTTGAATTTTTCGGTAGATTCTCCATCAAATTCTACAAGACGCTCATAAATGTTGTAGAGCTTCATTGTACTTGCATCATCATAAGCTATCGCGGGATCGAGTGTTTTTGTTAATCCATAGCTCGCTCTGGTGTAGGTGTCTTTATCATCGGCCATTGCAGTATTGAATAGAAAAATAAGCAATGAAGCAAAGCTAATGAAAATCCAGCGTTTTTTCATTTTTCCTCCTTAGTCAAGGGAACCAAACATGACAGTTTTATTTCGTCCGTAGACAGATTTCGAGCAACAATAATCATTGCACTTTGATCTGGTTAACAGTTTTTATGCAAAAGTACATCGCGATTATTTGAAGTCATTTTAAAACAATTGTCAATAAATGATGTCATGCACAAAGAGGCGTTGGGAGCGATATTAACGAGTTTTTAAGCCTAAAAAGCCAATCAACGATAATGCGAATTTAATGGCTAGATCGCAAGGTATTTAAATATATACTAAAGAAAATACATAATACAATAAATTTTTTACGATATGCGAAATGATTGCGAAAAAGAGTAATTACTCCGCAATTTTAATATGAAAATGTTAATCGCAATGGCAAAAAACCATGAAAGATATAAGTTTGGCAGGATTCTGTCTTTTTTTATAATAAAAAACAGACAGAGGTGTTTTCAAACCGTGTTTTTTGAAAAGGGCTTGAACTAATCAAGCCTTTTTTATGCCGGGATAAAGCCTATTTCCCTTACTTCCTTAAGTGAAATCGCATTAGCAGAACAGGTAGTCTGACACAATCCGCATCCCATGCATTTCTCCACTGTCACTCGATTGACAGTTTCTTCCTTATCCCTCTCTATGGGTTCCAATGCATTGAAATAGCAACGCTCATGACAATCTCCACAACCCGTGCAGAGTTCTGCATCGATTTCCGCTAAAAATCTGCTTGGATCACAAATTTCCAATCCCTCGGAAATCAGCAATGGGAATGTTTGGCAACAGCAACCACAGCAATTGCAAATGAAATGTCCTCCGGAGGCTTTGTTCATTGACACGTGCACCAAACCGGAATCTTCACAGTCCCTAAGCATTTGTAATGCATTCGTTTTTGATATTTCCTTTCCTGTTCCCCTGTCTATGGAGTATCTGGCCGAGTTGTTTACCTGGATACACACTTCAAGGGGTTGATCACATTTGTGTGCAATTAAGCGGCATGTGCATTTTGTTACAGCCAAAATATCTGCTGTTTCGATAATTCTATCAGCGCTATCCGCATCTAGAATTTGTTGTTTACCGGCATCGATCGCAGTTTCAACGGCAATTACCCTGGTAAAGGGTTTTGGAAGAATCTCTGTGTACATGCGGGCGAACCCCGGCCACTCTTCTTCAATAAACTGCTGCCACAATTCAAGAAACTCTTGAGGTGCATCAGGCCAGAGGATCGTCGCATCGTGAAACTGAACCATATCCCGACACATTTTGTAACCAACGGTATCTGCTTTAAACGATTTGAATACAGTGCCCTTGTAGTAGAGATCCAAGCACATTTTTTCGACTTCTTCCCGGGACTTGCCGATTTTTTCGGACAGTTGCAACGGCGTACCCGGCATGGCCATCATTAATTCCGCTTCATGGACATTTACTATCATTGAAAAAAGTCTTGGAATGATTTTGGAGCCTTTCAAAAAGATTTTTTCAGCCATTTGATCATAAATGGATTCAGTCATACATCCTCCTTGGATAACCTACCAAAACAGTAGGAATCGTCATTACCGGTTGCCAATACCGTTGATTAACGCAATTTTCGCTTTACAACGATCACAATAACCCGGGCTTGTCAAGTAAACAGGAAACCAGGAGAGCTCAGAATATGTATCGCGCGGGAAACATTAAACCTTTGGTGGAAACCATTAGCTGCCATACATCGTACCGGCGAAGCTTGCATATGGTTTGAGCGAAATTCCCAAGGGATAGCAGGTATGCCGGGAAACAAATGAATTGGCAAGATTTTGAAATCTTGAGGAGTACAGGAAGAAAAGCGTATTGTACCGGTCTATTTACCTAAACGGACGGTTTCTCCTATTCGAAACCTGTCGTTGGGTGGATCCTTTCTCCAGATTAAATGGAGTTCTTTCACTTGAAAACGGATTGGCTGCCATGTTGCCTGAAGGTTTTCCAATAATCGCAGGGCTTTCTCTCCACTTTTGGATTGGCCGATACTTAAATGTGGAGTGTAACCGGAAGGATATTTGTTGAGTTCATTGCATTCGGGCACCAGGTCCCAAATGCTTTGTTGCAATCGGACAAGGAGATCGGAGTTGTCCATATCCAGCCACAATGTGAAATTCTGCTTCCCATGCTTGAAATAGTTGATTTCTGATAAGGTGATATAAAATGGTTCTATTTGCGAGCAAGCATGAACCAAGACATCCAGCACCAGAGAAAACGACGATTTCGGTTTGAAAGGATACAAAAGGTTGATATGCGGCATCCATCGGTAGAACTGTTTGTCATGCTTCTTTCGTATTGCCTGAATCGGCTGCCAGAGTTTTTTGGGAGGGATAATGCAAAGAGCTGTCTTATGGGTTTTATTTTTCTCTTTGCCGAGGGATTTGCCAAACATAATAAGCTTGTTACGAAAAGTTGTTTTAAGGTGGAATGCTGACGGCATATTCCGTTGGAAAATCTTTTCCTAATATCCAATCCCTGTATTTTGATACCAAAAAACAGGTCTGTCAGTCCCGGAACGAAATGCTTACCTTTCTGTTCTTTAATATAACGGAATGTTTTGTCAACGGAGACCGGGTTTTGATAAAACCGTTTAATGGTCATTGCTTCAACAACATCCTCCAAAGCCGCGATTCGTCCCCGGATTGGAAAACTACAGATGTCGTATTCAGGCAGATATTCCTACTCATGGATTGGATGCCTGGATTCATGGTTTCTGTCTTTCGCTGGAATGGAACCGTTTATCCAAAAGGATTGAAAGGCTCCGATATTCCGGAATCCGCTCGCTTGATGGCTTTGGCAGACGTTTATGATGCCTTGATAAGCAAGCGTATCTACAAGCCTGCTTTTTCACACGAGAAGGCAAGAGAGACGATAGTGAAGGATCGCGGAAAGCGTTTTGATCCGGATATAGTGGATGCTTTTCTTGAAATCGAAGAAGAGTTTAAAGCCATTGCGGCACAATATCCGGATAAAGAATAGTTAACCTTTTAGATAGTACATTTTTGTGATCCGGGAGTTTTGTTCGTCTAACTCGACTCATAGACCAGGTCACCTGATTTTATCACCTTTTCTACAGAGTTTACGCCGATGTGATAAGGAATAAACTTGTAGGAAGGGTGTTCCAGAATCACAATATCACCTTTTTTCCCTATATCCAGGCTGCCAATCTCCTTTTCCCTGGATATAGCAGCTGCCCCGTTAATAGTGAATGCAGTTATCGATTCTTCGGGTGTAAGATTCATATACAGGCAAGCAAGGGACATAACCAGGGGGATGGATTCCGTAAAACAACTGCCGGGATTCATATCGGTTGCCAAGGCAACTGCACATCCTTGGTCGATCATATACCTACCGCGAGCATAAGGTTCTTTTAAACTGAATGCTGTTCCAGGCAGAAGGGTAGCTATAACTCCCGATTCAGCCATTCTCCGGATACCTTCATCAGACGCCTGTAAAAGATGATCGGCAGAAACGGCTCCAAGTTCAGCCGCCAACTCAGCTCCACCTAACTGAACGATCTCATCAGCATGAAACTTTGTCCCCAAGCCGAGATTTTGTGCTTCCGATAACAAAAGCCTGGATTGCTCAATTGAAAACACATTTTGTTCACAGAAAATATCGCAGAATTCCGCCAAATTTCGTTCTACCACGGTCGGTAACACCCGGTCTTTAACGAAAGAGATAAACTCATCTGTTCTTCCCTTGTACTCCATTGGGATGGCATGTGCTCCCAGAAATGTCGGTGCTATGTCTACAGGATGACTCCTGTTTAGCTCATCAATGGCTTCAAGTTGCTTTATTTCTGTTTCATAATCAAGACCATATCCACTTTTCCCTTCGATTGTAGTAACCCCGAAGGAAAGCATAGAATCCAGACGTTTTTTTCCTGATGAAATCAAATCCTGTTTGGAAGTTGCTCTTGTTGCTTTAACCGTGCTGTTAATGCCTCCACCACGATTCATGATTTCCATGTAGCTATCACCGCGCAATCGCCAGGTAAACTCCTCCGCTCGATACCCCCCAAACACAAAATGAGTATGGGAATCTACGAAACCCGGTAAAACCGATTTATTTTTTGCATCAATGATTGTGTAGTCGGCAAGCGGATAGGCAAGTTGAAAAGAATCATAATCATCGACGTCCTTGATGATTCCACTTTCAATAAGCAGGCTTTGGTCTGATAGGATGCCTAAATCAGACATCTCCTTACCTTTTTTGGCTGCAAAACCACTGCAGGTAACTATCTCCGAAGCATTTTTAATTATACAATTTCCGTTCATGGTGATTTGTGATTGTTTATCCAAAAGCATTTTCTAATGCAAATAGACCTGTTGAATTAAGACGGACGGTAGGTTGGGTAACTCTGTTGCCCATCGGGCGGAATTATAGTCAAAAGTTGTTTACATTCAGTTGATGGGTAACAAGTTACCCATCCTACAT
>JANQLH010000448.1 GCA_028280735.1 SAR324 cluster bacterium
AATCTGCCCTACGAGCTCACCAGCTCGATGTGTAGCTTTATCAATCTGATCAAGATAATGCCTGGTTTTCACCTGGTCATTCAATCTATTCCTGGCCAGCCTGGCATAACCGGAAAGAGCGGAGATAATGTTATTAAAATCGTGAGCGATTCCACCCGCCAAGGTGCCGATTGCCTCCATTTTCTGTGACTGGCGTAACTGGTCCTCTATTCTTAGCTGATCTGTGATATCGCGTTTGATACCCACAAAATTGGAAATCTCTCCCTCACTGTTGATGACAGGGAAAATTGTGGCATGTTCATCAAACACATCGCCATTCTTGCTCAAATTGGTGATTCTTCCTGTCCACACTTGACCGCCGGTTATAGTTTGCCACATTTCTTTGTAGAATTCGGAATCTTGAAGTCCGCTTTTCATTATCCTTGGATTTTTTCCTAAAACCTCTTCCCTGCCATAACCGGTGATTCTTTCAAACGCCGGATTCACATATTCTATTTCTCCACTGACATTTGTGATCAGAATATGTTCATTAGTCTGTTCGATGACTGAAGCAAGCCTTGAACGCTCTAAATCGGAGTTTTTTCGTCCGGTGATATCCACCGCGATATTGATAAAAAAAGGTTTTCTGCCTTCTTCCCTTACAACCGAAGAGTGTTGCTCGATCCAGATAATACTTCCCAGCTTGGTGACCAGTCTGGCTTCAAAACGGCTGACCTCGGCAACTGATAACAGCATGTCACCATGCCTCTGTTTAACATCGTCCCTGTCTTCCTTATAAAGCAGATTATAGTAGGCCATCCGGTTCAATTCCTCAGAGTCATAACCGGTGAGTTCAAGCCATTTATTGTTAAACCGAACAAAACTGCCGTCAGCATCTGTAATCGAAGCGCCAATAGCGTTGGAATTGAATATGGCCCGGAAGGTTTTTTCGCTTTCCTTGATTTTATCTTCCCGGGCTTTAATACTGGTTGCCATTTTTTTGAAATAGAACCCGAGTTTTGAAAATTCACTATAATCAAGGTTTTCCAAGGTCATTGCATAGTTTCCTGCGGAAACACCGCCCGTATAAGTCATAATTCTTGCGATCGCACGGTTAATGGACCTGGAAAAACGCAAGGAAAACAGGACCGCCAATATCAAAATCGCCAGCGCACCGACAGCCAAAAATCTCGACAACCTGACGATCGGTGATAGTGTTTCTTCTTTGGATTGATAGATACTAACCGCCCAGTTGGTCGGTTTTATAAAGCTGACATGGCAAATCATTTCCACCCCTTCGTGGACAACTTCCTGAGTTACCACCTCTCCCCGGTAGGCGTTTTTAAAACGGTCATAGTGCGGATCAAAATGTCGACTTTGGACCTTTGAGTAATCAAAATGGGCGATATAGGTGGCTGTTTGATCAGTAATTGCCACAAAACTGCCTTTTCCAATATCAAGATTTTTTACCGATTCAGTGAGATTCTCCAGGGAGATGTAGGCGGTTACCACGCCTTTCTTCAAAGGTATTGAGATAGAAACAACGGGTTGATCAAACCGGGATGAAATGAATGCTTCCGACCAATAAGCCTTGCCGGTTTCCCTGGTTTTCTTGAAATAGCGTCTGGAGGAAACATCAATATTAAACACTTCTTCATCAAAAGGGGTAACATGAGTGACGATCCCGTTTTCATCTGCAATTTGTAAGCGGACGTATAATTGATGATTTTCAATCATCTTGTTTAAAAACACATCTGCATTTGGGGAGTTGAGAGAATTCCCCTCGAAATAAAACTTGATACTTTTTAAGTCTTCATAAGGATGATTTAAATACTCTTCAATTCGAGAGATTAAGACCTTGGTCAGGAGAACGTTTTTGTTTTGAATGAGATTTTTGAGAATTCCGGTCGAAATGCTGGTTGTCACCAAACCGAAAACAATTATAGGAAGGATGGCAGCAAAAGAAATGAAAAAGATAATGGTCCCCTGTAAACTTTTTGAGAATTTCATTCCGTTTTCCTTATAAACCGCCCGTTTTCAATGACAACCGCCATGTCCTTGCGCAAAACGTCTCCGAATCGGTTCAGAGTCAATGTCTCTTCCAATCCTTCAAAGGTGCTTTTATTTAAAATGGTACGCTTTAATGAATCACCATCCAATTTGTCACTGTGTTGCAGCCCATAAATTAAAATTGAAGCGGCCTCGTAAGAAAACATCGAGTTAAAGAGGGGATTTCTTTTATATCGCTCACTGTAGTCCGAGAAAAACCGCACATAGCGAGCCGACCTGGGATTGGATTCATATGCCGCCACGATGGTCATTCCCTCAACACTCCGACCTCCTCGTTCAATAATGTTTCCGGTTTTGGTCCAATATACCCCGTAAAAGCGAATGGATTTGTTAAATTTACGAACCTGCTGGCAGATTGCGGCGGCATCCATTCCATTGGTTATGAGCACCAGGCTTTCTGCGGCTGACTCGTTGATTTTTCGGGCAATGCTTAGGAAGTTGGCGTTTCTTCCTTCTTTCAAATCATCAAGGTAAGTAATGGTTCCGCCTTTCTCGGTAAAGGTTTTCTTAAACAATAAATAGATCGGTTCCGAATACTTTTGATTTGTTGAGTCATAAACCACGGCAGCCGAACTGATTCCATCGTTAAGCACTACTTCAGTGGTCTTGATTGCCTGACGACTCGCAGCCGGCATAACCCGCATAAAATGGTCATCCTTGTCACTCAGTTCATCTGTGCTGATTGTCGGGCTGAAAACCAATATATTTTTTTTGTTTGTTGCCGCCATAGTGGTTTCGGCCATTTGGCTCAACAAGGGTCCGATAATGGCAACAACACCGTCATCAACCAATTCCGTGATCACACGCATGTTGGTTTGCGGATCACTTTTATTGTCTTTAATAATCAACTCAACATTGCGACCGTTGATACCGCCACTCCAATTCAGCTGATCTATGGCCAAATGAACCGCGTTCCTGGATGACACACCAAGTTCGGAATGCCGACCTGACAAACCGGAAACAAACCCTATTTTTATTGGGTCCTGTTTATAGCAGGAACCCAGGGTTAAAAAAGCGCTAACAATACAAATACCCCGCAAAATCTCCGGTTTCATCTGATTGCTCCGTTAGTAGGTAATATTACAACTGATGAAAAACATTTCCCGGCCAATTAAAATCATCACAAACCAGACACGCTATTATACCAAATGTCTGAATCGTGAACAAGAAATTACAATTGCAAACACTCAACCGGTTGCGGATTTTTAAACAAAACTCCCCGCCTTGCTAGGAGAAAAAACTTGCTTTAGTCTAAAGGAAAAGAAAAACAACCCGGTATCTAAATTTTTGGCGGAGATAAGAATGTGGCGCGACAGATTCACAGCAGTAAATTTCAGGCATTATTCCCAGATTTCATGGCTGGGACTGGCAACATTGTTTCTGTTCTTTGCCAATGGACAATATATCATTTTTATTGCCACCTGGCTGGCACCCTTTTTTTTAATTCGTTACTTACGATCAACGGGACTGATTTTAGGACTGCTTTCCGCCTTATTCATTAATACAGTAGTCACCATTGCAACCTGGAGAGGAATGATTCCGGTTCCGGGAGCAACCATTTTGTTGGTCGGCACCATGATTGGAGTTATCTCGTTTTCTCCATACCTGGTTGACAGACTCTTTTACACGGGAACGGCCGGATTTTCCAAAACTCTAATTTTTCCCTGCTCCTGGGTCAGTTTCGAGTATCTCAATTCTTTGTTTAACCCATATTCCACTTGGGGATCACTGGCCTATACACAGTTTGATGCCCCTCTTGCTTTTTTGCAATTGGCTTCAATTACAGGAATCTGGGGACTGACCTTTTTTATCACCTGGTTTGCCTCGATACTGAATTGGGCATGGGAGAGGCGGTTCGCCCCGGAGAGTGTAACCAGGGGAATTGGTTTGTTTGCTGGAATACTTTTGATTGTCGGGTTAATTGGTGCCGGCAGATTGGCTTTTTTTACCCCTGAAGGCCCTTCTGTTAGAGTTGCTTCCATTGTCAGTCCGTTTGAGTGGAAACTGGATCAAAATATAAGCAATGCCAAAGAATTATCAAGCCTGCGAAAAACCTCAATGGCTGTTCAAAGTGAGCTGTTAAACCTGAGCAAACAGGCGGCATTGGCTGATGCCGATATAGTTTTATGGAATGAAGCAGCGGCACCTGTTTTTGAAGCCGATGAAAAAGCCTTTGTGGAAAAAGCAGGCAAAGCTGCAGAAAACCTGGGATTGTATTTACTGATATCGTTATACACAAGACCTGCCGATTATCCTGACAGATCCATGCAAAACAAAGTATTTTTCATCGATTCGGACGGTAGGGTGATATTCGAGTACGTCAAGGCAAAACCGATACCCGGGGAAAATGCTGTTCCGGGAGCAGGCAAGCTAAAATCTGCCCAAACTTCGTTTGGTACCATCGCCTCCATGATTTGTTTTGATATGGATTTTCCCCTGTTGGTAAGCCAGGCAGGAAGAAAAGGAGTCGATCTAATGCTGGTTCCAGCGGACGATTGGAGCGAAATCAATCCTATCCATACTCATATGGCCGCCTTCAGGGCAATCGAAAACGGATTTTCTCTTGTTCGCTCCACCAAAGATGGGCTATCGGCCGCCTTTGACTACCAGGGTAGAATGGTTGCAGCAATGGATGAATCATTAACCGAAAAAAGAGTCATGTTTGCTGATCTGCCGATAAAAGGTGGTAGAACTCTTTACCCGTTGATTGGAGATCTGTTTGCGTGGATATGTTTGGCAGGATTGGTTGTGATCCTATTGTGGGAAAAGGCTGCAAAAAGACGACGCAAATAAAAAAGGTCTGCATTGAAACGGCATGTAAATCAAAATCGACAGACATCAAACAATCCCGATGCAGGTGAATGCAGCAACCCGGTTTATCTGATCTATTTTGCCACGTTTAAAAACACATAGTCTCGAAACATTCCTTCCAGATTATTATCAAAATAAGGATGTACTTCGTTTGCCGCTTCATGGCAACCAACACAAAAACGGGTATTGATTAGCCTGACCTGGGGGCTTCCCGCATTCCTTACATAATACAACCAGCCATCCAGGGCATCCTCGTTTTTCCTGTTTTTGACCATCACCACCAACTGAGGGGTTACCTGGTAGCCGCTGCCTTCTCTTTTGTATACTTCTTTAATGATAATTGAGCCGTCAGGGAAATCGACCATCTCTTTATTTTTATTATCCTTTATTTTTCTGGCATTACGAGCTTGCTCATTAAGGAAAACAATGCGACGACTGTCGCCATGGCCGGGAATCTGGTAATCCAGAGATTTTTTCAAAGGCTGATGCCAACTCTTGTAATCAACAGGAATAGGAGTAAAAGTTTGTTGCTCCTGTTTTTCACAGGCCGAGGTGATCATGAGCAATATTGTACTGACACAAACGAGCAAGGTTTTCATAATGTTTTTCTCAAAGTATAGATTTCCACAGCTTTTGATTTTCCCTTCACTTTAATTGGTTTGTGCTTTCGCACGCGCACTTTGTTTTTGATGCGTTCATAACTGTATTCGGATAAGACCACAACATTTTTACCTGCAATGGAACACAATCGTGCACCCAGGTTAACCGTATCCCCTATCACCGTTCTGTCCATTCTGTCACCGGAGCCCATGTTTCCCGCTATCAATTCGCCGGTATTGATTCCTATTCCCACCTGAACCGATTCCCCGGAGTTCGTATAAGCTTTTTGAATGGTACGCACAATTTTTTCCGCACATTTCACAGCACGCATGATCATATCCCGACCTTCAAACACCGCCATCAGTTCGTCACCAACATATTTATCAATGTCCCCATCGAACTCACCGACAATATCTGCCTGAAGGTTCATGACTTCGTTCAGCACAGTCATTACTTCCGCCGGGTCTCTTTTTTCTGAAAATGAGGTAAATCCTCTAATGTCGGAAAACAAGACAGTCATTACCTTTTTTTCTCCTCCCAGGGAGATCTCTTCCGATTTTTTGATATGATCCAGGGTGGATTTGGAGACAAACTTGGCAAGCTTGAAACGTTCTGCGACACCGTCGATCATATCATTGATCTGTTGAGCGAGAACACCTATTTCATCCTGCTGCTGAACTTTGATTTTGGTTCTGAAGTTTCCCTGTCCGACACCTTCAACCACATTGCCGATCTTAAATACTCTTTTGATAACAAAGCGATGTAAAAACAGCATAATGGATATTGACAGCACCAGCACTACCAATCCAAAAATAATGATGGAAAGGATTGTATTGCGCCGTGACTTTTCATACACCTCATCAACCGAGGTTGAAATGGTGATGACTCCCCTGGTCAGATGATCCATGCCATGACAGGCTGAACATCTCGGTTGGTTAAACAGGGGTTTGTAAATAATCACCTGTTTGCTTTCAGGACGAATATCGCTGATAAAAACATCGCTTGACGTTTTTACGGAGCGTTTAAAATCCTGCGAACTGTTGACCTCTCTCTCCGAAAACTTCTCTTTTGGTCTGAAACGTTGCATACCCAGGTTAGCGTTTACCGTCACCAGGGTATTATTATCGGAAAACGCTGAAACCCCATCAGCCCGGTATAACTTGATATCGCTTTGTATACGGGATAAATCCTTGAACAGCTGCACCGTCACAGGAGCCTCGCCCGCCAGCATGTTATTCTTGATGGCAGCGAACAATACCTCACTTTCCTCTTTAATGGCATCAAGCCGGGTTTCAATTAATGTTCTGTTTTGAGACATGGAATAATAGAGAATGGTAAATCCTATGCCTGCGGAAAGGATCAGTAAAACCAGGGAAGTAATTTTAACGGAGATTTTACGACTAAAGGCAATGCTTGATTTCATGGTCAGCCAGAGAATAAGAAAGGATCTTTTGGATTACCGGCACTACTGTTTCTTTCGGGATTTTCAATGATCGATGCTTAATTGTCAACGCTGTTGCAGGCCAAATATAACGCCTTTACTATAATGGTGTCCGAACGAAAACCAGATTAAACCATACTAATAAAAGCATTAAAAGCTGCTTGACGCTTCGAAGTTCCGTGCTTGCAACAATCAGCGATCAGCTCTCAGCCGGTGCTTGCTTGTCTTTATTTCGGCAGCAAAATGATGAATTGATTTCGAAAGCGGTATGGTCTGCTACCGGTTGGATTAGCCCGGGGGGATCAGATGGTCAAATCCGCAACACTGACATAATTGTTTTCGATCAGCCAGATCAAAGCATCTGCTCTGGCCTGTGCTTCGGTATCTTTTTCAATGGCAGGAAAAAGTTCCCATTCAACATTGTCCAGCGAGGATTGAAACCAGATATAGTAAAACTCACCTCTTCGATTGCCGATAGTGCCCTGAATATAGAGATCTTCTTCTTCCAGATTGAGTTCGTAAGGCAGCAGGATTCCCAATTCCGCCGTTGTGTAAGCCGGATAACAGCTTTCGGCCGTTTGGTGACCGTCCTCTTTTAACCCCAACCTGATCTTTACCGGATCACCCTGCCCATTGCCGTTAGCAACCCAATAAAAGGCAGTAGTTAAATTAACGCCTAGTTCAGCCAGCTTAACGGACTGGTCAAAAGTACAAACCTGCTCTTCCAATTTCATATCAGACACCTGTTAGGTATTAAGCAGTCGCTTACCCGGAAATCTCTTTCGGAGTTTAAATAAGATGTATCCCAACAACAAAACGCCAATAACTATTCCGACGCCGAATTTTGCAGTTTTTGCAATCTCAAGCAGGTTTTCAATCTTATCACCCAAATAGTAGGCCAGAGACACCCAAAGCGGAACGCTAATTGAAGCTGCCAGGGCATCCATCACAAAAAAAACATGAAAGGGAACCCCCATAGTTCCTGAAGTGATGTAAACAGGTGCTCTTAACCCGGGAACAAAACGAGTAGTAAAGCAGATAATCCTGGCGTTTTTCTGGATTTTTTCTTCCGCCCTTTTGATGCGGGTTTCTGAGAACATTCTTCGAAAGACTGGCCATTGAAAGACTTTCCGACCAAAAATCCGTCCAATCCAATAGATAAAACTATCACCGACCAAAACTCCGATAATACCGACTAAAACCGCGCCGGTCAGGGTAATTCTCTCCTTAAATGCCAGGAATCCTGCAGCAAACAAGGTTATGTCCTCCGGCACCGGTAACCCCAACCCACAGGCAAACAAGACGGCAAGAATCATCGAATAAGCCTGAAAACCGCTTAATCCGATTATAAATGAATAAACCTGGGCTGCAATTGATTCTGTTGGCATAATACGTCTCATTTAAACATGTTAAACTATCCCGGATCGGCAAAAACTCTCATGGTTTAGGCGTTGTCTGTTTAGCCCTCGATAAGCACCAATTAAACTAACCCCAAATGCAGCATTGTTTTGTTTAATACCCGGAGATATCCGATCCGTTAAAATTCCGAAGTAACATCCGGCTCTTAAGCCTTTTCTTGCAGGAAATTGATGGGTTTCCGCTCAGACACTAATCAACAGCTTTCCTCACTTTGCCGATAAGCAAGATCAGCAAGTACCGAACCAAACGCATTAGCCAGGGAAATCTTCCGCTGCTTTTCAGTTTGTTTTGAATCAAGCCGGCTGATGACGGGTAACTGCGTTTTTTTTTACCGGTCGGACAATCCCGTTGATGGCTTCATCACTCTGTCTCCTTGTGAGACATGTATCAAGTTCAACTGGAATGCTGTTAATAAACAGCACGGCTGCAAGCCATTCATCCAAGCATCATCACAGAATCATAGGGGAGAACTATATGGTCCTGATGAGCCACTGGTCAACCCTGGTTGTTCAATGATTTTGCTTTTTATTTCAGAATTTTAAGCTTTGAGCTTTCAAGGCTTTGTCTCATCATGGCCAGGGAGATTTACAAAAAAAAATATTCATCTGTCTAATAGAAGTAGATAATTTGATTACTTTGTTTTGCTTGTGTTAGGTTGGGTCCAGTTCTTCTGTATTTTGCAGGATGAGGCAATATGACTGAATTTAAGAGAATAAGAAAAAAAAATAAGGAAATTTCGGAAATCGACCGTACGGGTGTCACCCGAATCAAGGATGGCTGGTGGATTCGATTGGGTTGGGAGAATAAGCGGCCAAAATTTCAAAAAGTGATTTGGGATAAGAATTTCGGAGGAGATCACATTCAATCCTATTTAAAAGCTGTTTCCATTGCCAAGGAAAAGCGTCCTCATTTTAAGACAGCCTTTCGTCAACCGACGAACCTGATAAAAGGGGTTGCACTAAGTAAGCAAAAATCGAAGGCAAAATCTCCTGATGGTCATCCTTTGTATTACTATTGCTGGAAGTATGCATACCTTGAAGACAATAAACCCAAGGGAAAAACCTTTTCCTTTTGGAAGTCGGGTCAAATCTATGAAAGCTATTTGCGGATGATCCGATTTGCTTCTTGTTATGACGATTCCATCGATCTCGGCAGGGTGGACGAGTATTTCTTCGCTTACCTGGATGACGCTGATGAAAGGACCCTCAAACAAATTCTGGCGCGTTCCGATATCAGTACCGTTCAAACAGAATCTGATCGCTTCATTCTAAAGAACAGGTACTTGAAAAACGCTGAACCGGCGGTCGGTTAAACCAGGCATTCACCAGCGAATAACAAGCCTGTCGTTCCTTATCTATCCTCTATCATCGTCCAACGTCGCTAACCGATTACTCATCACAATTCGACCCATAAAGCACTGGTTAAAGCTGGAAATTCATTGTATTTAGTGGTAAAAGACAGAATTCAGGCGAGAGCAGTTTTCCATACTTAATAAGGGCGATATCCCACCAAGGAGCATTTGCTAATCCCTTTTACTCTTCGTGTTAAACCGGATATAATGGGGCTCATTTCTCTTTTAACCGACACCGAAACTTGAGAAACAAGTTCATTCCGAATGACTTTGAATTAAAGGACTAGAGGTGTATACAACCTGTTTAAAAAATGCAGACAGGTCGGGCAATTTTGATAACTCAGTCACAATAGAATGAAGACAACCGGCAAATCATCATCCAAACCGCAAATTCATCTTCCCTTGCAATGGATTATGTTGTTCAACGTGGTCTTGCTGGTTATTGTCATCTTTATCGGTGGTGTGTTCAGTTATCTGGACATCCAGTCCGGGCGAAAAATCAGCAGTGAAAACCTTGTCCATGCAGAATCGGCAAACCTGATGATAACCGGACTTGTGGAGGACCAACTCCCGATTACCAAACACCTGAACGAAATAAAAATCCAGGTTTCCGATTTCAGGAACTCGTTGGATGCCTTGTTTATAGATGGACAGGCCGACATGGGGCAATTGGAGGCGGCCTTCAAGACAATTTTTGATATCAATAGGCAGTTGGAGGCTGCATGGCATCCTGGTATTACAAACACCCAGTTTGCAGAACTGCAATCCGAGGTACACCGAGCCCAATCCCTGATCGCTGAGTTGAGAAAAACCGGTCCCGCAGGTGGTGTAGACCGGACATACTTATCCGCAGAGCTGCTATCGGCGATCGAGTTGATTAATCAAAAAGCCGGCAAACTGGAAATGGATTTGGATGATTATGCGGAAGAAACGGTTCGCAAAATACTTTCCAGCAATCACCAGATCACTGAAAATGCAGGGATTTTAGCAGATTTGATCGAAACCTATCAAAAGAGATATTTCTTTACCCTGCTCATCGTCATTGTCATCGTTATCGTCTTTCAAACAGCCTTCTTTATTATTCTCAAGGAGCGCTTGGGTAGTGTTATTCAAATCGCGGCAAAAATATCGGCAGACGGTAATATTTCGGACAGGGTCAACTGGATCTCCAAAGACGAAATAGGAACCCTGGTACAGTCGTTTAATCAGATGCTGGACAAGCTTGAATCAGCACACACGGAAAACCTGGCCAATAAAACCTACCTGGATGATATTTTTCATTCCATGTTAAATGCCTTGATTGTGATTAACCCGGATGAAAGCGTTCGCACAGTTAATCGCTCCTTGCTGGAGCTACTCGGCTACCGGGAAGAAGAATTATTAGGACAGCCCATAGACCTTTTTTTCCCTACTCGTCCAGCGGATCTGTGTCCGAAAGAATACATTGAAACCACTGATCAAAGTTACATCGTCCATGGTGAGGAACACAATTTTGTCGCCAAGGATGGTGCAGCCGTTCCGGTGCTGCTTTCCTGCTCTATCATTCGTGATATATCCAAAAAAACGAGGGGAGTTGTTTGTGTCGCTCAGGACATTTCACAGCTGAAACAGATGGAGATAGATCGCAAGAAGCTGGAAGAACAATTGCGTCAATCTCAAAAAATGGAGGCCATCGGTACCCTTGCGGGAGGCATAGCACACGATTTTAACAATATTCTCAGCACTATGCAGGGATTCACCTGGTTGCTGTTGGCTGACAAAGATGAAGGAAGTGACGATCGGGATTATCTAAATGAAATATACACAGCGGGAGAAAGGGCGGCCGGACTAATTCAGCAGATATTGACCTTCAGCCGCACCGATAACCAGGAAAAGAAGCCCTTAAAGATATCTCCCTTGGTAAAGGAAGCGCTGAGGTTCATGCGGGCAACGATTCCCAGGACTGTCGAGATTCGTCAGGATATTCCGGACTCCAAAACGGTGCAGGCCAATGCTACCCAAATTCACCAGATTATGATCAACCTGTGCACCAATGCCCTGCACGCCATGAAGGACAAACATGGTGTGTTGAGCGTTTCTCTGGAACAGCTCGACCGGGGGGTTAAACACGAACTCAGCGACGAATTTCCGGACCAGGAATTTATTAAAATCAATGTCAGCGATACCGGGTATGGTATTCCTGATGACATCAAAAATCGCATCTTTGAACCTTTTTTCACAACAAAGGAAGTAGGAGAGGGTACGGGGCTGGGATTGTCCGTGGTACATGGAATAGTTAAAAACCACAACGGTAGGATTGTTGTTTCCAGTCAGCCGAATAAAGGCACGACATTTAGTATTTTTCTGCCGGTAATAGACAGTCTCGGACTGGATGAAACCCTGGAAGAGTATTATAAACCGGCCAAAGGAAATGAGCACATCCTGATTGTTGAAGATGAACTCAGCCTTTCCCGGTTTTACGAAATTGCCCTGAAAAAGCTGGGATACAAAGTATCCATGGCGAAAAGCGGAAAAGAAGCCCTGGACTGCTTTATCGCCGACAAGGATACCATCGATCTGGTGTACACAGATCAAGCCATGCCTAACATGTCCGGTCTTCAACTGAGTGAAAAACTGCTGCAACTGGACCCCGATATTCCTATTATCCTGGCTACCGGTTTTAAAGGGGAAGAAATGAAATCACAGGCTGAAGCAAACGGTATTAGATATTTTTTGGAGAAACCGGTTAATATCGGCACTTTGACGAAAATTGTGAGGGATATTTTCGACCCGATTCTGCTTAAAAACCATCCAGTCGATGACGACTTTATCGATCACAATTCATTGGAAAATGCCGAAGATATCATCCATCAGAATGAGGAATTTCGTGATATTATCCCCTTGTTTCTGGATGAACGCCAAAAGGAGATCAACCTGGTGCTGGAAGCAGTTGAAAGTGCCAATTATGAGCAGATCTATTCCCTCGGACATAAGATGCAAGGAGCCAGCGAAGCCTTTGGTTTCACTACGGTTAGCGAAATAGGTCAGGCTCTGAAAGAATCCGCAATGAAAGGTGAGAATGAATTGATTCAAAACAGAATCGCTGAACTCAAGAACTACCTGGATCAATTGGAAAACGATTATAAGTTGTAGAATCAAGAGTATTTTTCTTTGCTCACAAAGGGATATTCTGTTATTGTTGCCGGAATATCATGTTATACTTGCCATGAAACGAATCCTGATCATAGAAGATGATAAATCTCATCTTCGCATGCTAAACATCTTACTAAGCAAGGCCAACTACGAAGTGGTTTCCGCATCCAATGGTCTGGAAGGGTTTGAACTCTTTCAGGAAGCACCTTGCGACCTTGTCATTACCGATATCTTCATGCCCGAGCAGGAAGGCCTCGAAACCATCACCATTTTTAAAGAAAAATATCCCGATATCAATATCATCGCCATTTCCGGCGGTGGGATTAAAACCAACTATATTGCCAAGGATATTTTGGAAATTGCAGCTGACCTGGGTGCGACCAAAGTCATCCCCAAACCCATCGATATCCCCGAATTCCTGGAAAGTGTGAAAGAACTTGTCGGATAGCTGATTGTCACTTTTTTCACGATTCCTCGTTTTAAATCCAATTATATCAACTATCAAACAATTAGAGCCTGAACGGAACTTCACTAATCCCTTATCAACCCATTTACCGGATGCCTGCTTTCGCTTAAGACATCAACCTTCCAAATCAGGGTACAGGTAACAAGAACATGCCTAAACGCAAGATCATTTCCAGATAAGACCATGTCCCCTAATTTCGGCTCGCACTGCATAAACATCAAAAACATATGATAAAATCACAATAGTAATTTTTCATGCGATTGCTCTAATTCAGTCATAATTTGCTGTTGCTTTTTGTATCAAAAAGTATACATTTGTAGCAAATAAGATACAAACCAACCAAGAGGCACAAGTATGACTGAAAACCGCTATTTTAAAGAAGAGATAAAATGGCTCCGCAAAGAGCTGGAAATGTATAAACTGATTTTCGATAGTATCAATGAAGGTGCCCTGGTAACTGATCCCAACGGAATTATCACTCATTTCAACAAACCCTACGGTCAGTTTTTGGAATTAAATCCCGAAGAACAGATAGGAAAGCATTGCCGGGAATCGGTTGAAAACAGCCGCATGCATATTGTTGGTGAAACCGGCATAGCTGAAATTAACCAGTCTCACCAGGTGAAAGGTCAAAGCATGGTCGTGCAGCGCATTCCTATTAAAAAAGAGGGAAAGGTGATCGCGGTTTTCGGACAGGTGATGTTCAAGAATGTCAAAGATGTAAGCAAACTGGCGAAAAAGCTGTCCTTACTGGAATCCAAGGTGGAGCTATACGAACAGGAACTGGCTGATTTACGATCCGCCAGGCATACCTTTGACAGTATTATCGGCTCTTGCCCGATGATGACGATTTTGAAGAAGGATGCCCACAATGCCGCCCAATATGACTTACCTGTTTTAATTACGGGAGAAAGCGGTACGGGAAAGGAACTATTTGCACAGGCAATCCACCAGGCCAGCGACCGCAAACGTCATCCGCTAATCAGGATCAACTGCGCCGCAATTCCAAAAGATCTGCTGGAAAGCGAGTTATTCGGCTACGAGAAGGGTGCTTTTACGGGGGCCCGATCCCGGGGGAAACCGGGAAAAATAGAAATGGCCGATCGAGGTACCCTGTTTCTGGATGAGATTGCCGAACTGCCCCTTGATATGCAGCCAAAACTACTGCGAGTGCTGGAGGAGAAAGAGTTTGAAAGGGTAGGAGGAACATCGGTCCGCTCCTCTGATTTTAGATTGATCGCAGCTACCAACCAGAATCTCGAACAACTGATCGAAGATAAATTATTTCGTAACGATCTGTATTATCGTTTGAATGTCTTTCCGGTTCGAATTCCTCCTTTGCAGGAAAGAAAAGACGATATTGAAGCGATTTCCAACCACCTGCTAAAAAAAATAGCCGCTCGCATGACGCTTTCAAAAATAGAGATGGAACCGGTGGTGGTAGAGTTGTTGAAGACCCATGATTGGCCGGGTAACGTTCGTGAACTATCCAACGTACTGGAAAGAGCCGCGACGTCCCTTAAAGGGCATACTCTAAACCGAACCAACCTGCCCTTAAGCCTGTTGCAAGGAAAAACGGAAACCCCTGCGCAACAATCCACCAATATAAAACTGATCCAAGCCGACGCGGAAAAGGCTGCTATTTCAGCAGCACTCAGAGAGTGCGGATTTAATAAAACAAAGGCCGCCGAACAGCTGGGTATCCATCGGACCTTGCTTTATAAAAAAATGAAGAAATATGGAATTCCTATTCGCGATGAATGTTGAGCTGTTGAGAAGGGAATGTATCTGCTTTGCTACATACCTGGTCTGCGAACACTAAACAGGATGGAAACCCGTTGCCCATCAACCAGGTCAATGCAGCATCAGCCGACACGCATGACGGCTTTAAGCGGGGAACAATTATTCCAAAAGATCTGCTTTCAAATTCATCACCTCATGTCGAAAGAATCGCGAATCCATTTCCTTAAGATTCTTGGAAATGTGGGGATTGAATTCCATTTGACCCAGAATCTGTGTTTGTAAATCAATACCCGGTGCTATTTCAATCAATTCCATGCCCGATTCGCCGAGAGCGAAGACACAACGTTCCGTTACGTACAATACGGGTTGAGCGTTTTGTTTAGCATAACTTCCACTGAAGGTGACATGTTCAACCTGTTTGACCAGTTTTTTAACCTTTCCCTCCTGCACAATCGTCAGTTTCCCACCATCAAAAGACATTTGTAATCCTCCGGCGGTAAAGGTTCCGACAAAGATTACTTTTTTTGCGTTTTGACTAATATTAATAAAACCACCGGCACCGGCCAACTTGGGACCAAACTTGGAAACGTTCAGGTTCCCCTGTTCATCAGCCTGGGCCATCCCTAGTACGGTAAGGTCCAATCCGCCGCCATCATAAAAATCAAACTGACTGGGCTGGTCTATCAAAGCCTGTGTATTGGTAGCGGCACCAAAATTCAGCCCCCCCGCCGGAATACCGCCAATGACTCCCGGCTCGGCTGTTAATGTTAATAAATCCAATATGTTCTCTTCGTTGGCAACGTTTGCCACTCCTTCGGGACAACCGATACCAAGATTGACGATATCACCCGGCGTTAGTTCTGTTGCAGCCCTTCTGGCAATGACCTTCTTAGGAGACAGCTCCATGGGCGCCAGGGACTGGACAGGAACCTTGATTTCTCCGCTAAAGGCAGGATTGTAGGGATCAGCAAAGGTTTGCCAGTGGTTTTCCGGTGGTGCCTTGACAACATAATCCACCAGTATTCCGGGAATCTTGACTTGACGTGAAGACAAGGTTCCGCTTTCAGCCACTCGTTCTACCTGCACGATTACAGTTCCGCCGGAGTTTCTGGTAGCAGTGGCGATAGCCAGCGATTCCAAAGTAAGCGCTTCTTTTTCCATGGTGATATTGCCTTCCGTATCAGCCGTGGTGCCCCTTAAAAAGGCGACATGAATCGGAATCGTTTTATACGCCAGGTATTCTTTATTATCAAAGGTGATCAATTCCACAAGGTCTTCGGTGGTTTTTTCATTGATTTTTCCGCCTCCCAAGCGGGGATCGACAAACGTTCCCAACCCCACTGTGCTGATGGTACGGGGCTTTTTCGCTGCAATGTCACGATATAGGTGAGAAATAACCCCCTGGGGAAGATTGTAAGCCAGAATTTTGTTTTCAACCGCCAGTTTCTGAAGTTTGGGAGCGAGTCCCCAATGCCCTCCTATAACCCGGCCTATCAGTTTTTCATAACCCAGGTGATTTAATCCCCGCTCACCGCCGTCTCCCTGTCCGGCGGCATAGAACAGTGTTAAATTCTCTGGTTTCCCGCTGTTTTTAAATCTTTCTTCCAACTTGACAGCCAACTCTTCGGCAAAGCCAACCCCCACAAACCCCCCGGTTGCTATCGTATCCCCATCTTTTACATAGCTGACGGCTACTTCAGCTGAAATGACTTTGTCTTTCTTTTTCATATGATTTTTAATGATCAGATTGGTTACGGTCATTATTGTTTTTGAATCATAAGTCCACTACCGGAGTTTAACACTTGTTAAACCCGGGTGTCATACCATCTTTTTTTCTCCCCCTGTCGACACATAGAAAACCATATCCAGGCCGTTGCTACAGCCGATGGCTAAAGGCTATCCGTGGAAATACGACCCGTCGTGCCATCATGATACTTTCCCTCAACAATAAAGCTTTGAGAAACAATCATGAACCAGAAATTGAATGTTTCGTCCCCAAGTGCAAATACCGTGCAATGGAAAACTCTCCAGGTGTCGTTTCTTGTTGGTCAACCGCAACCGGCAGTGGTTGAACGAGATAAACAGAAGTTTAGGTTCGGAGGAAAAAGAGCGGTGCTAACCGGAAGCAAGTCCGAAAAATCGGACAGCCTGCCCTGGCCGTCAAGGTTTACAGAGGCCAGGGTCCTGCGTTACCCGTGTGCGGAGATTAATTATTGTACTCGGAAGGGATTTCCAGGTTGGTGATTTCTTCGGTCACTTTAAACTCATAATCGGGATATTCATAAACGGATGTAATATCTTCCGTTTCCCCAATGGAATAACCATAGATGCTGTCATAGTCCGACGGATCTTCGCCCATGGCTTCCAATTGTCGAAGATAGTCCCCTACGGCTTTGGATTCGGCGATCATCACCTTACCCATTTTTTCGATAATCGGGCTGTGTTTACGGGTTTTATCGTGATCAAACTCCAGAATCCGCCGACCATACCTGGTGATACCGATAACCCGGTAGGTAAGGCTTTTTCCCACACCGGGCAGATTGATCACACTTCTGTCCAGGGCAAGGAATGGTAAACCGGCACCTTCACGAACCTCATCAATCAGGTCTATAATCTTTTCTGTCGAAGAGGGAAATTGTTTGATGTGTTCGTGAAACTTTTCCGGCACAAGGCCAAAGGATTTTTCCTCCATCTGTTCCTGAACCGCCCTGGCGTTGGTCGCGAAATGATGATAATTCTCCATATAGCCTTTCACGCAAAAGGTATAATAGGATATCACGCCTATGTCGTTGAGTACTTGTCGGAGTTTCGCAGTATGGCCTCTTTTGGAGGCGGCGGTAGTGTAAACCAACTGATTCACCACCAGCCAGCCGGCTGAAAGCAACTGCTCCACTCCCTGCTGCGCTTCCGGGGTGACTTCCAAAGGAGATTCAAAATGAGTCTGAATCACAAATTGCTTAACGCCTATTTTTGAAGCCTTAATTCTGAATTTCTTTAAAATATCTATCAACTCGGGGGTAATTCGCTGTGGAAGATAAACCGGTAGTTTGGTGCCCAATCTGACTCTTACCAGTTCAGCATACTTTTCCTTGCGTTTTTTATTCGCCTGACGCTTGCGTCGAGCCATATCGTAAACAGCATCCAGGATCTCCTTGATCGAGCTGTCACTGCTCATAAACGCATCTCCGCCAGTGATTAAAATATCACGCAGCTGGGAGTCATTTTCAAAATATTCCATCAGTTTATCCAGACGGTTCTTCCAGGATTTTCTCGGTTGAAGCTTTTCCAGGTTAAAATTCAGTTCACCGTTTTGAAAACTGTACATACGCTGGCAGGATGAACATAGACCACCACATGCCCTTCCCATGGTATCCGGAATCAATATGGCCACTGAAGGGTATCGTCGGTGAATATTGTGACCGGGGATAAGCCAGCCGGCTGCATTCGGTCGACCTTCCTCCACCTGGTCTTCCTTTTCCCAGGCTTTGATCTGCCCAAACTCTTCCACCAGGTGTTTGGTATAAAGAACATAATCGCGAATAGCCTGATCCCCGCCAATGGCAAAATAAGGAACTCTGACGTAAAGGAGGGATAGAAAGTAAGGATTGATAAAAAAAGGAATACCGACTCTTTCGGCTTCATACAGCACTTTCATGCGATCCGGATCTATGGAAAAGTCTAACATTTCATTGAGTTCACGCGGGGTTCGTATGGCAAATCTTAAATGAAACAAGCGGTCGTTCCACCATTCCCTCACCTTATCCCGCTTTTCCTCACGGCTCATGCCACTCTTGAATTTAAACTTGGGATCATTTTTCACCCCGTTGTCAATTTTATCTATAAATTTTTCAATAATTCGGTTTCTATTCTCTTCCCTTAATTGGACAATTCTGGGATCAAGTCCGGAAGGATACCGTTCCATCCATTCTTCAAGGGTTTCCCGTTCGATTTTTTGTGGTTTGGATTTGCCGGAAAACTGCCTGAAGAGATAGAGCATATCTTCAAAGAAATAATGCTTGGAACCGCCAATTCCTTTCTTCACTCCCATCCATAAGAGAATGATCGGATTGCTGTATGTTTTTTGTTCTTTGAAATTCCAGTCATCAACAATAATACCTGCGTTGTCGATATAATCCAAAATCCGGATTGCTGCGATTTCATTCCATTTAAGTTTCATTAGGGCATCCATCCCGGAAGCCTGCCTTTGATAGTATTTTAATGCATGGGAACTTTTTTTCAGGCTTTTCATCACCCAATGCCGGATACCTTCCAGAACCTCTACTTCATTCTCCGAATTCATCAGAATTTCTTCCAAGGTCGGGTTCTCTTTGAGAATCTGGTACACTAACTTATGACATTTGGCATTGATGGCAATTTTATCCAGGTCTTCCAATGTTAACATGATTGCTCCTTGTAAATTAAACAGCCTTTATCGCAAATAAGTCCGAAAGATAAAATGGTTGGATGGGATGTTAAATGAAACAAATGACTTTTCATCTCAATTGATACCCGGTGGTGGTCGTAACCTCACCAGAATGGAGTTACCAACATTTCGAAATCCCTGGAAATGATGACAAATCCGTTCAACAAAAGTAGCCGGGATTGACTTTCGGACAGTCAGGCCAATTGATGAGAGAATAAAACAAGTATTGTCTTGTGTGTTGATTCGTCGGCTAAATCTAAAGTGTCAGTTATCTTACCCTAAATGGAGCCTCCTTTCAACAATAGCTTTGGGCGGTTTTTCTTTTTCCGATGCTTTTTTTTCTTCCAAGTCACCTTTACCAGGTGAGTTATAATGAATCTCCTTGTTTTTTTTTTGAATTTTATATACAGGCGGATTGCTTGATATCAACACGCTCCAAACCGGTGAGTTCTGTATTCCAATCATTTTGATATATGTTGAAAGCTTTATTTGGTACCTGAACGGAAACCCATCAAATTCCTGCAAAAAAGGATTTAAGAGCTGGATGTTGCTACGGAAGTTTGCCGCCTTCAGCGTTCAGCAGTCAGCTGGCTATTTATCCTATATTTTATTTTTTTGAGCTGAATGCTGATTGCTGATAGCATCTTAAACCTCGAGATGAAGCTGTATGATTGCATCAAAGCAGAATAAGGATCTAAGGGAATTGCGTTCAAGCACTTATCAGAAAGCATTGGGAGAGATCGGCCTGGCATGTCTACGCGAAAAAGAGTTTGGACGGCCAGATTCCAAACCCGAGGCAAGACCTGCCTCTGCCGATTTTTGATACGCCGGGACCCGAACGAGCAGCGGACAAGTACGCTTTTGATAAGGAACCGAACTTCGATTTTCCGGAGACGGATTGCCGACGCACTAAAAAACATATGGTATTCCGTGTGACCGGATGGGTGAGATCAAAGAACGGCAGCCGGAATGGACACTTTGACAAAAGATGCCCATTCTGCGTCTGTTTTATTCCCGATTGACTGTCGCCAATAATGCGCCTGCTCCTACAAGAATAGCTCCCGATGTTTTTTTAACCATGTGAAGTTTTGATCCGCTGCGAAATATTCCGCCGAGCTTCTCCGCTGACCAGGCATGGAGTACCGCCACTGCAATAAAAATAGTCACAAATGTGGTGCCCAGAATCAATAACTGCGGAATCAGGCTCAGGTTTGGATTAATAAACGGGGGGAAAAAGGTGGAATAAAAAACCAATGCTTTCGGGTTGGTTGAATTTACGGTAACTCCTCGTAGAAACAAACTTCTGACCGATTCCCGGTTTTTACCGGATGTTACCCCCAACTGTGGTTCTTTGGAGAATATCTGTGTGAGTCCCAACCAAACCAGGTAGCAGACACCGAACCACTTCAAAATAATAAACACTTGCGTCGATGCCATCAGAATGGCCGCCAGACCGGCAGAAGCAACAACAAAAAACAGGAAGTGAGAACATGCAGCCCCGGATACCGTCCATAATGATCGTTTAAAACCGCACAATATGGAACTGGAAACAACCACCATGTTGGTAGGCCCCGGAATAATGATGAGAACAAATGACGCTACGATAAAAGCAAGATAGGTTTCAATCAGCATGGTTAACCTTTATTAATATACTGTTAATATATGATTTTCCTTCAAGACTATCGGCTATCCATTAAAACCTCAACCGAGAAAGTCGATATGGGAGCCAAACCATTCAGCCGCTTTGCAATTCTTGCTTTAGGTCATTCGAAGTCCGGGTGATATGTATCACTTTCTACGGAGAAGCTTGTTCTTCCTGCTTGGAAGTTGCAATTGATTGTCCGGCTTTTTCTTCGGACATCTCTTTTTTTACCTGGGCAGCTACCTCACGGATATCCGGGACTTTCATCCTGGTTTTGTCAGGGGCAACAGGTGCAGGATTTTGCTTTGCTTCCTCCATTTCCTGTTTAACCTTGGCGGCAACACTCTTAATATCGTTAACCGCGGCTGTCCCCTTTTTTGGTTCGGCTGGTTTTGGGTTTTTCTTTTCCTCCTCTATCTCTTTTTTAACATTTTTTGCTACCTCATTGATGTCCTTAGACTGAGAGACATTACCCTCGGAAATGGTCCGGGGACTATTAGAAACAGCGGGCGGTTCCATGGTGGGTTGTTTTTCCGCGGTTTGCGGAGTATGCGATGCCTGGTTGCTTTCCTTGGAGCCGGATCCTTCTTTTTTCTCCTCAAGCCCCAGCAAACCTTTTAGTTCATCCAACTCCGGAAATGGGGTTCCCGGCTTACGAAGATTAAGATTGGATGCTTTGAATATGTTAGCATCCTTGGTTTGGAACAAGCGTGTTAACAGTGTAAAAGACATATTCTGTACCGTTTGCTCCGCATAAGAATAAAGATGAAACGGAACATCTTTCACAGTTCGTATGTCCGTGACTTTACCAAATTTATCGTTTCTGTTTTGGGTTCCCAGCAGATAATAGCAGTTAAGGACATGCACGCTTTTAGCAAATTTGGATTGATAACCGGCCTGTTGATCCTTTAATGATATCTCCGCCCCCAGAATCAGCAAAAACTGCATTGATCCGCTGGAAACTAAAAAAGGTATAACCCATTCATGGCAGGGATCCTTGCGGATAATAAAATGCTCATTGGCTACCAAATTGAATAGTTTCCACATTTTAGAGCGAAACTTCTCATAATCGGTTCCCACTTTTTTGACCAGAAACTCCAGTTTTGGTTTATATGTCTCCAAGCGTTTATCAAAAAACGGGAAATCCAGGTCGTTCATGGTCAATACTTCCAAGCCGTATTGAATTTTCAACTCCTTTTTAGGCTGCTGTTTGGAAGGAGCCGGTTTTCCCTCTGGCTTCTTTGACGGCAACGATTTTTTTATGCCCTGCCCGGCCTTTTTCTTGACAGTCCAAATCTTGCCTTTCGGCTTCATTTCTTCCATTTTCTCCACCGAATATTTGGCGATTTGTTTGACAGCCTGGAAACTCTCTTCCAACCGGGCAAACAGCCCGTGTTTTTTGGAAAAAGTGGTAACAGGTGTTTTGTTCTCATCCTTAACGTTTTCGTTCACCTGTTCCGCAATATCGTTAAATAAGTCCAGGGGCAGGTTGGAAAGAATTTCCTTCTCCTTCCCGGGATTTTCCTTGATCATTTGTGCCAGGGTTTTTCCTTCTACCTGGTAGTTTTGAAGAACCTTGTCCTTTTCCGGACTGGTCTCCAATTTTCTTTGCATCCAGTCTGTTAAAAACTCGTTTTTTAATAATTCGAAGTTAAGGTAATTAAAATGAAGATCCTTTATTTCCGAACTGGTTTTGGTCCGCAATAAAGTGGAGAAAAAGACCGTGATAAATTTCTCCCGATATTCATTTGTTTTAAACACTTCCTGGTTGATGTAAGATGTCCCGCTTTTTCTCATGGCGATCAATGAATCCATATCCAAATTGCTTTCCGACAAAGCATCGTAAAGCTCCTTGCGATAGTCTTTTTTTACAAACCTGAGGAAAAACAACTTGAATATTTCCCGGAGAGTTTTGAGAAATTCAGCTTGTTCGTCTTTTTTAAACCGGGACGCAAACGGTTCATTGGATTGCACGGATTTTTCAAGGGTAGAGATCGTTTCAATGGTTTTTTTTACCCGGTACAAGTCAAACAACATGTTCACTTCTTTTTCAAAATCCTTTTTTTTCCGAAAGCGCAACCTTACCTGTTTAAACACTTCAACATCAAAATAGTGTGCCATAAACCGGGTAATTCCCTCTTCGGTGTAAAATGGCTCGATGCATCGCAGGTATTGCTTTCTAAGCTCTTCGGGAAACTGTTTAATCCCCAGCAAGCGCTTGGTCATCCTACCTTTGAGAAAAGCCGTCAGCTGATCCAACTCAAACAGTTCATCCTTAACATCAGGAGACTTTTCCCTCTCTTTTTCCTGCCTCAGGGATTCAACGCGTTTCAGCCAGGTTTCAATGTTCGTTTTATAAGAATTAAAGATACTTTCGGAACCAAGCTCCGTATCGATTTTGGGTATGACAATCGCAGCCATATGATTTGTCTGTTTTGTTAAGTGAAAAAAGTGATTATTCCGGACTGGCAACAGTCTTTCGTCCTTGTATTTCTATTCAACAACAAGAAAGAACTACCTACCATGATAACCGGTTCTCAACCCAAATTCAAGAATATCCAAACTACCCGTTTTACCACTAGAATAACATTGTTTTTTGCTTTAGCTTTACAAGTGTTTATGCAAGCTATGATAGTCAGAAACTCTCTATTTCAACGACCTGTGAAACAATATGTTGAAATTGCTTGCCTTGCTGATACAATCTGGACAGTTCTCTCATAAACAGGTAACTTCAAAGGCTTATTATCAAACGATATAGGGGCATCAAACAGCCATCTCTGTTGATGTCGAAAAAAAACAGAGAATGATGAGATCATGATAGCTGTTGTCAAGTCATTTTGGCGTTGGATTGCCAACCTGGGCGTTGCTCTTTTTTTGTGTCTTACGGTCCTTTGGATAAACGTAATCACCGAATTAATACCAAACAATCCAAAATGGATTGCATTGGGATATGTACCGCCATTCTGGTTTATCCTGTTCCTGTCACCATCCGTTATTATATACCTTCTTTTACGCCTTTACAAAAGAGCTTTAGTCTTGCTCGTGGCTTATCTGTGCTTTTTTATCGGCTTTGGCGACACATCACTGGTAAAACAACAATCATTCAGATTCCAGAACAACGCTCCCACCCAACCACTATCGGTTGTAGCCTTAAACCTCCGCTATTACTCATTTGGATTTGAAGAGATTATCGCTGCGATAAACGACATGAAAGCGGATATCTACCTGCTTTCCGAGAATAGTATCAAACCGGAACAGATAAGCGCACTCAAGGAAATGATCGCTCCTAAAGTATTTTTCATGGGGCAACAGGAAAGCACAGCCATAATATCCAGGTATCCGGTGATATCATTCAACGAGATCAACTTCCCGACCCGGCAGGCTTCCTTACATAGCGGAAACAGAATCGAAAGAGCCCATCTCAATCCCTTTCGCTCCTTTACCCATGCCGTTATCGATGTCAATGGCACTTTTGTGCATGCCATTTCCGTTCGCTTTATTGCGGGCCGATCCCGGCATAAAACACTGTCCAGCATTGTAGATTGGGGGTTTTATGTCCTGGAATCCCAGCAAAAAGAGATTGCCTTTTTTCTGGATTACCTGGAAAAACTGGAGGGTCCCGTTGTTTTTGGCGGTGATTTGAACGCTACGCCCAGCTCGATAGTGATTAGAAAGCTGACTGCCGTAAGCACGGATCTATACATGTATGATCATACCTGGGGAGGATTTACCTTTGGCACCAATTTTCCTCCGAAAACAAACATCCCTTCAGCCAGACTGGATTATGTTTTTGCCATGAACCAGGTACAACCGCAGTATTCGGAAATGCTGGATATTGTTGTTTCAGACCACTACCCTGTTTATGCGGAAGTGTTGATCCCTCTTGAGAGAGCTTCAGAAAACCTCATCCCTGGCAATCAATAGCTTATGACCCGTAAACTGAAGACCTATGGCTCACAAACACCCCGGGGACAATACTTCCTGATCCTGCTCTTTCCGATCTTCATGATCCCACTGGGTTTCGTGGATGTACAGTGGACCGTGTTGTTGTATAAAACAGGTTTCGAAGATTTCGGAAAGCTCACGCAGCGAACATTGTTTGACGGCAGTAAACCCGGGCTTTCGGACCCTGCTATTATCCTGCAGTTGGTCAACCTTGGATGTTATTTATACTACTCGCGTCAAAGACAATCATTGAGCTTCGATCGCTACCGACCTTTTTTTGGATTCATGCTTTTCTGTTCCCTGTTTACAGGTCTGGGACTGGTTCACAGTTTGAAATGGGTTTTGGGTCGGGCTCGTCCTTATCTTGTCTTGGATGGGGAGCAGGCCTATTCATCCTGGTATGAATTCGGATCTCATTTTGTCACCGATGGTGTTTTTTACGGAAGTTTTCCCAGTGGTCATACAGCGACAGTTTTTTTATTGATAACCTTATCCTACTTTCTGATCGCCAACCCGAACAGCTCAGCAAAAGTAAAGCTTCTGGGCTGGATCTGGGGTATCATCGTTTTTGTCATGACAGCAATGATGATTATGGGAAGAAGTATCACTCTTCACCATTGGCTTACCGATAGTGTTGGAATCACGCTGCTCTCCTGGATTTTTATCCATCTGGTTTATTTTCGTGTCCTGAATATTCCGGCACAAATCCGCTACCTGGAACAAAAAAGGGAATACCCTCCGTTGCCCAGGTATTGGGAGCTCAGTCTGCTTTGGCGGCTTTTTTTAATTACCATTGGCGTCATGTCCATAGTGATCGGCGCAAGGGCTCCTTTCATTGATGGCGCAGCTCCATTGGCCGTAATTGTATTACCCGGCATGTTGCTTGTTTTCGTTTTCTGCAAGAGCCTGACAAAAACATATCGTTCATATATGAGCCACTTTCAATCCTTCGTGACTACATAACCGATATCGCAATCTTATTGACCCGTTATGAAAAAACTTCTGCATATTCTGTTTAAACAATCTCTCAAAGACTTGTTCAAATACAAATCCTTTTTCCTGCTGATTTTTGTCCTGATCCTGGCTGACAGGCTGCTTAAATACCTAAGTCAATCAAAACAGTTGACCTTCAGTCTACCTAAATTTGAGACACTGAGCATTCAAGCGGCAGCATACCTGTTTGATGAGTTTCCGGGCGTCCTGATGGATTGGGTAACGGATTACAGAACCTTGCTCGTGATGGTCGCTCTTTTTTTGTTCAAACAGTTGATTTCCATGTGGCCATCCAGTGATATGAGAAGGATGCATCGCAAAGAACGGGGAACCTTTGGGCTTGCCGCCTCTCTTCTTGTGATTCAAGGCAAGCAGGTGGTATGGGATGCACTGGCAGTGGGCACCATGGTATTGTTAACAGGATTATGGATGCTTGGAGCTTTTCTTTGCGGATGGTATGCCTGGAATCTGCACCAGGCTGTCTATTCGCTATTTCTGTTTGCGGGTATCACCAGCCTCGTCCTTCCCGTGACCCTGGCAGGATTTTCTTTTTCTTCCAAACTGGCTGTGATTTCAAAGGGAAACTTTAAAGAAAAACTTGGCTTATTTTTTCAGCTTTTGCGCAACAGCAGGGTCTTTCTGGGCGCCTGGCTGTTTTTTACCTTTCGCATTGTTGTTGAAACCGTGTTTGTTGTAATTCTCCCCGTGTTTGTTTTGTGGACCATGGACAATGCGGTTTTGAGAATCGCAATTGCCGGGGCCATTGCGACTCCGTTTTACTCCTTTCTTAAAATGGCTTCTTTCAAATTCTTTTTGTATATCTACAAACCGTATTCATTGGTTGAAAACGAATACAGCACCTACTACCAGTCTTTTTAACAGCTATGGTCAGGTACTCTCAAAATTTGGTCTCATCCAGCAAACCTTCCCTTTTCAGGACCACTTCCCCGGTGTCTGTTCTAAATGAGAGTTTTCTGGACTCGCCACCTCCAAGATCATAGGCCACCAGATTTAGCTTGGCCTCATCGATCACTTTAAAAGCAGCTTCGACGTTTCTTTTCCCCACCTGAAACGTATCACCTTTTTCTATGTTGTCATAAACAATGGCAGCTCCTCCAAAAACTTTGACCTGCAGACGATTTCTGGGGATTCCCAGTTTTTCAAAATCGGCAAGCATTGCCCAAATTGAACATTCAACATAACGAAAGCAATTGTCATAATCCCTGTTGCATTTTCCGTAATTCTGACATTTTGGAAGCAACCCGTGACACATGGCACCAACTTGCTGAACCGGGTCATAGATGGTCACCGTTACGCAGGAACCCAATACTGTTGAGATCTTTACCGGTTTTTCGGAAAAATGGTAATCACCTACCAATAAAAACCTTGTTTCCGGATTTGTTATAGCGTTACTATTCACTGAAGTGTTCATCCTGTAATCTATCAAAATACAATCTTGTCCAAAGTCAGCAAGCTCTCTGACTTGTGACGGGAATACCTTACAGTCTATCACAAACAAAGTACGGTATTCCACAGCTAAATCTGTTTAAACCTGTAACCAATCTGTAATTGCAGGCTTTCTTGCCGGGAATAATCGGCAGGATGATACCTGCCTGCAGGGCTGCCTGATCCTGATATTTAGTGATAATTCCAACAATAATAAGATGTTGAACAGGCCATTCATCATAAAGTCGGTATTTAAGGATGATCTTAGGCACTATCGAACAGATTATCTTTAACACCTCCAATTTGTTTTCATTCATATCTTTACACCCCATCTGACAATTCAAATCGCTTCAACACTTATCAGCAGAGCGGATACCATAAACAGACGGCAGAGGAAGGAAATAATGTATAATACCCATAAAGCTTGATCTGCAGGCTGGGTCTTAATAGAAAAATCTACGATTTTTCCAAGAACCGTAGGATGGGTAACTCCGTTACC
>JANQLH010000458.1 GCA_028280735.1 SAR324 cluster bacterium
AAAAAACATGTCCTTTGGTTGGTCTGAGAATGCCAGTCAGCATCTTAATCAATGTTGTTTTACCGGCACCGTTTTCTCCTGCAATAGCAACTGTTTCGCCACGCTGGATTGAAAAAGAGATTCCGTTGAAGAGTTCACTCTCTTTATCGTAACCAAAATGAATTGACTTACCCCAAATAGTCATAATGGCTTTTGATAAAAGATACAGTTTCCGGCAAGGTATATGGATAGCAGGTCCTTTTAGCACTAACCAGCTTCTTGGTGAGTTGTGTTAAAAGGTTTTCGCTTATACCTGTTGCCGTTTGATCAATACAACCGAGCAAATCGTTTGGTTTTGCCTTTTTAATCAACCTGCCATGAGATAAGAGGCAAACACTGTCCGCAGCCTGGGATATCGAGCCAATCTTGTTTTCTGTAACCACTACAGTTGTCCCTGTATGACTAATTCGTTTAATCGTATCTAATAATTCTTCTGAACTCCTTGGATCTAAACGGGAAAACGGTTCATCAAGAATGAGTAATGAAGGATTCATCGTCAATTGAGCAGCAATAACCACTTTCTGCAGCTGACCTCCTGACAGGTTATGCGGATGGCGATCAGCCAGCCCCCATATTGAAACCGTTTGCATGGCATTTTCTATCCTCTCATGCATTTCTCCGGGATCAACTCCCAAGTTCTCCATTTTAAAAGCCAGTTCTTCATATACGGTGTCTTTAATTTCCGATATCTGATTCCGCGGGGATTGTGATAAAAACCCAATATCACGAACCAAATCGCGGTGGGAAATAGAGCATACCGGCCTGCCACCGATTAGTATATCTCCGGTTCCGGTACCTTTAAAGAAACGTTCACCATAACCAGCCATCAAGCAGCATAAGGTTGATTTACCAGCACCGTTGCAGCCCAGGACAGAAACGAGTTCGCCACTATCAATTTTAATTGTCAGATCTTTTAGAGACGGAGTCTTGGTAAGCGGATATGTAAACGTCAACCGCTCTATATGAATATCGACCATATTTTATATACAAGGCACATCATAATGATCACAATGCAGATTATTCTAAATGCTTTTTCATGGGGATGGTCAATCAAGTCATACAAATATGTTTTACGACCTTCTAAACCTGCACCACTCGTTTCCAAGAAAAAGGCACGTTCCTGAGCCTTCACAATTGAACTGAAAACCAGCGGTTTTAATAGTGGTATAATAGATTGCATACGGTTAAAAAAACCACCTTCTGTTTCCAACCCTCGTGTTCGTTGAGCATCCATAATGGCGGACGCTTTGCCTGTTAATTGGGGAACTGTTTGCAATGTCGCCAACACAATATAACCGACAAACCAAGGAATGCCTGCTTGGGATATTGCCTGAACCAATTTAGAGGGCTTTATCATTAAGCTGAAATAAAGGAATGCCGTCATCACTACCAAGACGCGACCAAACACCCTATAAGCTGATATCAACCCTTCCTGCGAAAAATCGAACACCCACCAACTAAACAGAATGTTTTTCGCATCAGGATGTATTGCCCCATATATTGCAAACAAGAAAACAAAAAATGGTAATACAATCACTGCCCCCCTTTTACTCAGGTTATGAGACACTCCTCCAAACACTGCCAACGGGCATTGGATAACACCAAAAATGATATAAGGTAGATGAATCGAAAAGTCGATGATTCCAATAATAGATAGTGTTACCGCAATAGCAAGATGAGTTAACGGATGCAGTTCCGTCAGCCTCTTACGGAAGTGTACCGTCCAGCAGTGTTTGTACCCCATTAGCTTTCACCAGATGGATGTAAATTCTCCCACCTGGGAAACCTGGCGAGAAAGCGAAGCGACATTCCTTTAATAATAATAAAGGCAGTGATTGCCGTTGGTATTTTATCCAACGGTTCCACCATCATGTTTTTGTAAAATGCAGCAGAGCTTATTTTTAAACCCGATTTTATAAGGATGGCTGTGATAAGAGATGCTCCACTCCCCTCAATCCCTCCAAATAGTGTGACAACAATGGGTGTTGCAATAAAAGGAGTGGTAAATGCGATGACAACTCCAGTGAATACAGCTTTCCACCAGGTATTAAACATTCCATATCGGGCACACCAGCCGGAAATAAATCCTATCCAGGCTGCTACAGGAAAAAAAGGAAGGGCATTTGGTTCAAACAAACCCCATATTATATTTGACATGGCTCCAGTAAACGCACCGGCCCAAGGTCCGCAAACTACTGCAACCATAACCGTTCCAATACTGTCGAGGTAGACTGGAAGTTTCAGCATCGCCACCACTTGGCCGACAACTATATTAAGTCCGATAGCGATTGGAATCAAAGCAACTGTCATCGAAGTAAAGTCCCTTTTAACTGATTTTATTATGCCCATGTCAATTCCTTAACTAAATAGTTTTTCTCTTACAATCACGAGGTATAATCCAATAGTTTGATTGATTCGAGTCTTGGTAAGTTTAAGTGCCGATACTAACATTTGATTACCTTTAACTTCCAATTCAAAATATGTATAGATCTTCAAAACTGCATTGGGATAACCTATATTAGCTATTCTAACCGAAGATTTGGTGAGAACTCACACGATTGAGAGCTGTAAACAATGGAATAAAAGAGCTCACCCAATAACGGTTAGGTCAAGCGAAAAACGCATATCAATCCGCAAAACATACCGTGGTTTTCCCGCCTTTGGTCTTTCTTCTTGAACTCCTATCTTCCCGCTTCCGTTTTTACACTTGGTGTCGATTGTTTTTTTGGTTGCGTTTAAAAAAAGACCTGAAATCAAATCGCAGATGTTTTTCAAAAGAAAGGGCTCCAAATTTAGCTTTACCATACCCTAAAGAAGCGTTATTTAGGGAAGTATCAAAGGCGATAAATCAATGAAATCCGAGAGCAGGAAAGATCACAGCTACTAACGTTGAGGTTTTTACTCTCCATCTTCTGCTGAAAGAATACCATTTCCCAAAAATCAGCCCGGGATCGATAATCAAGGTCGACAACCTTAATCTTTTTGAGTTTATCGACCTTGTTTGTTTAAGATTTCTAAAGAACCAACAGTGATTCAAACCACAAGACCATACTTCAGCTTTGCAAATCATTCATAGTAAGAAAAAGTTTAAGGTTCATAATAAACTGGAAAAGGGAGATACCGTAGGATTGTTAGCTCCAAGCAGTCACCAGGCATACGGTTCGCGGCACCTGGTTGAGAAAGCGGTTTCAGTTTTGGAAGCTTGGGGATTAAAAGTAGAACTTCAGCCGGGATATGATCGCAAACACTTCTACCTGGCCGGTACAGATGAACATAGGGCCAGGTGCTTTCAGGATTTTTATGTGAATCCGGAGATCAAAGCCATTTTCTTCACCAGTGGCGGCTATGGAGCATCTCGTTTGTATCAGCATTTGGATGACGAGCTTATTTCACGCCATCAAAAAATCATGGTCGGGCTTAGTGATATAACCAGTCTTTTGCTTTATATTTATAAAGTTTGTGGCGGAATTGTTTATCATGGTCCCAATCTCGCGTCAGGTCAATTCCTCAACTCTCATTTAAAGCATAAATCGCATGAATCTTTGTACGACAATCTGTTCCAGCAGGATTTCTTCCCAACTTACACCGTTTCCACAATTAAGGCCGGTGTTGGCAAAGGCCCATTGACCGGAGGCAACCTCTCCCTCGTCGTGACAACCTTGGGAACTCCTTACGAAATAGACACCAGGAACAAAGTGCTGTTTCTGGAAGACACCAGGGAAAAGCCGTATCGCATCGATCGTATGTTGACGCATCTCCGAAACGCGGGAAAATTTGAAGACATTCAAGCCCTCGTCTTTGGTGAAATGGTGGGATGTAACAACGAAAACAACTTGTTATGGGATGTCGTCGAAGATATGTTCAGGGATGCTTCGTTTCCAGTAGTTAACGGCCTTCCGGCCGGACATGGGGACTATACCATAACCATGCCTTTAGGCTCGGAAGTCGAACTGGAAACAGGGGCTAATGAACTGAGATTTGTTGCTGACTGTCAGCACACAAATTAAATTGCAAAATTCGTCTAATCATTGGATTGTTAAAAACACATCGTAAATTTAGAACAATATACATGTGCAATGCTTCATTTCGTTACCGTACACCTATTGAACACGTTCGAAGGCTGGTAATCATGAACCGACTCAGGCCTATTCCCAAAACAGGTGAAAGAGATTCCCATATTGATACCTGGTTTGAAGATCATGCAGGTGGGTTGGGAAAGATAGGCAACCTGCCGACAGCTGATGGTATCATGGAGTCACAGCTTCAATTATTCAATACTCAAACACCAACAATCTTTAAAAAAACAAAATGTCTGAACTAACTATCTTTACATTGATCGGTTTGGCTGCGGCCACCTGTACAACGATCTCTTTTCTGCCTCAGGCCATGCGAGTGATAAAAACCAAACAAACAAGAGATATCTCTTTGAGCATGTATATTATTTTCTCATTTGGAACATTTCTTTGGCTGACTTACGGGATTCTAACAAAAGACATCCCCATTATTCTGGCCAATGCCATCACCTTTGCTTTAAGTTTCATTATTCTGACCCTAAAACTAAGATACAAATAAATGGTCCGGGTAATAAAGATCAACGTCCCTAGACTGAAAAAAGACTCGCTTAGCTCCATTATCAAAGGCAACTGAAAACGGCATCACTGGCATTTCTAATAAAGCCAGGCACCTGCTAATGAACTAAGTAACTCAATAACACATTATTCTTTACGGAGAGATCAATTTGCAGTTCCCCGAGCTTAGTACTGATCGTTTAAAGCTAAATCAGATAACAAGCGACGACGCAGATTCCATTTACGAGCTTTTTTCAAATCCAAAAGTTGTTGAATATTATGACTTTGACGTTTTTACAGAAACTGATCAATCACAGCATTTCATCAAGCAGATGCAAGATCGTTTTGGGAAGTTTTGCATAATATGCCCGGTATTGGATCTCTGAACTTATCCGTCATAAGATATCAAAGCGCACCTAAACCCTAAGACATTCAAAAACAATATGATTTTCGAATGCCATGCAAATAGATTATATAGACCATTTGAATGATGACCTTCTTTATTCGGCTGTTGAGCTCTATTTCCATTCACTTAAAGAAAAGCTTGAACCGATTTTAGGCAATGATGACAGGGCTAAAAAGTTACTGTCAAAGAGCATCACTGCTGATAAGTGCGTCGCTGCAATCAAGGAAGGAAAAATCATAGGAATCCTGGGAATTCAGACCCGAGATGGCGGGTTCATAAGTCCCGATTTGAAAACCATAACCGGTATCTATGGAAAAATCAGCGGTGTTGTTCGCCTGGCTGGTTTGGCACTGTTGTTCCATCGAACCAAAACCGGAGAGGTCTATGTCGATGGAGTCGCCGTGCATCCTGATATGAGAGGAAAAGGAGTCGGGACGAAACTGTTGGAGGTTTTGGAATCGAAAGCCCTGGAAGAAAACATGAAAATGATCACCCTCGATGTGATCGATATAAATCCAAAAGCAAAAGCTCTTTACGAACGATTGGGCTTTATCGAAGTCAAGAAGGAAAACATCTGGCCCCTCAACTGGTTAATAAAATTTCCCTTCAAATCCGTGACTTTTATGAAAAAAACTCTTTGTTAACCGGTTCCGGAAGGGGAAAAGATTAGGATTAATTCAGTGAGTTTATAATATTGAACCTGGCGATTAGAGCTGTTACCCGCCAAACAAGTTTACAGGTTATGAAAAAGCAGTGGTTGTTCACATACGGAACGTTCCAGGATCCGGAGATCCAAAAGATCTTGTTTGGTGATACCAGGATAACCAAACAAGCCACATTACAAGAGTGGGCTTTGTTCGCTTCTGATGATGACGGTTATTTATTCATCAAACCGGATTCAAAAGGGTCTGTTAAAGGCAGTGTCATGGAGCTGGATGAAACAGATCTGCAAATTGCTGATCGCTGGGAGGACGTTCCCTTTTATGAACGTGAAAAAGTCGATATTCAACTGGAAGACGACTCCGTAATCCGGTCATGGACCTATACTCGTCGCCAGGCCACCGGTAAACGGTATTTCGGCTCTCGATACAGTTTGAAAGATCGGGAAACAGTCCTGGCAATTGCCAGGGATTCCAGAAAACACCGCTGACACTTAGCTTATGGAAAAGCTATTGCATTGATTTCCGGGCCACCAACAATAATGAATCCTATGCAAATATTTCCGACTGGAAAGCCGAAACCTTTGACCTGTTGAAAGGAGATCCGTTTATGACTCTTCCCGCAATAGAAAAACATCTGGTTCTATCATTAGCCTTCATCCTCTCTGCAACGTTCTGGCTGTCTCCCCTTTTTGTGTATGCTGATCAGCCCAAGACCTGTACCTATAACACCTGGTCCTGGAACACGGAAAAAAAACGCAGTGAAGGGCATCGCAGGGTTAAAAAGGCTTATAGTGAATTAACCCCTGAGGAAATAGACAATAGTTCGGGCTGTACGGTCTGCGAAGAAGACCAGGAGTGGATACAGCTCAAGGGAATCAGGAAATTCAGGGTTTGTAGTAAATTCAAGGCTGATATTGAAACAGCGTTGAAAAAGATCATCGATTCCGGATTTCCTTTATACGAAGTTACCGCCTATCGAGTAGGAAAAAGCAAAGGTCCTCTCGATGAAAACGGTCTGAGAACCCAGTTCAGCAATCACTCGTTTGGAACAGCCGTTGATATCAATCGAAGCAGAAACGGACTCTACAAAAGCTGTTTTTCATTTGGACCCCAATGCAAATTAGCATTAGGCGGAAAATGGGATCCTTCAAGACCGGGGACACTCACAAAAGATTCTGTTCCTGTTCAGGCTTTTGAGGACATGAACTGGAAATGGGGCGGGGAAATCAAAGGCCGCCAAAAAGATTTCATGCACTTTTCCCCCTCGGGCTACTAAACCCTTACCCGCGATTCACACTGTCAAATCACCCTCAATGTTGACATCAGCAGTGTGACGGTTATTCGATAAATGCAAAGGAAATCCGGAGACGAAGTCCTGACTTCAGAATCAATCAGAACTCGGCTCACGACATCTTTTGGCGCCGAATGTAGCATGGGGAATTATCAAGCGTAGCTTCACGAGAAAATAGTATCGGAAGCCGCCGCCACCTTGTCGGGCGCTCCGATTAGAAAAAGCTCGTCATTATCAAGGATCTCGGTATCGGCATTGATTTCGGTCATCAGTTGTGAGTCACGCCTGATCGCAAGCAAGGTCAACCCGGTCTTTTTCCTCAAATCAATTTCCGCCAGTGTTTTACCTACCAGCGCGGATTCAGAGGAGACAAATACCGGTGTGATTTCGATATCGTTCAAGTGAAGATGAAGATCTGCCACCGTTAAATTGTCCATTCCCGACATTTTTCGAAACACCTGGTAACCGTCTTCCCTTATTTCCGCTATCAGGTGGGCAATTTCGTTTTTGGGAACGAGGTATTTTGTTAACACCCGGGTAAAAATCTCGACTGATGTCTCAAATTCCTCCGGAATGACTTCGTTCGCACCCAATTCATATAAAGCTTTCATTTCATTGACATAGCGGGTCCTGGCAATAATTTGCGCCTTTGGGTTTAATTGGCGTGCCAATCCGGCAATTCTTCGGGTAGATGATGCTTCTGCGATCACAATAACAATCGTGCGTGCCTGATCCGCATCGGCCTGCTTGAGCACAGCCTCCTGGGTTGCGTCACCGTAGTAGATAGCCTCTCCGTTATTCCGCTCCGCTCTGACCGTATCGGCATTCATCTCAATAATATTATAGGGGATTCCGGCATGGCGAGTTGCCCGTGCAACATTGCGCCCGTTAATGCCGAATCCTACAATTACCACATGGTCTTTTAAGGTTTTTTTCGTTGACGGAGTCATACTCACTTTTGGAAAAAGTCCCTGTTGCAGGGGTATTGGAATGGGCAACTTTAAAAAAAGGTCGGCGACTCGAGGTGCAGCGGAAATCATAAAACTGGTCCCAGCCATTGTTATCACTGAAACAGCCAAAAAAATCTGTTCAACATCATCGGAGAGCAAAGCATAAGCACTACCCACCGTAGCCAGAATAAACGCAAATTCACCGACTTGATTTAAGGTCAAACCACTGATGATCGCAGTACGAAATGGATACCCCAACAACACGCTGGTCACCGTCACTATGATACTTTTGGTAATAAGAACCCCAATGGTGATCAGGAAGATAAGTAAGGGCTGCTCCAACACAAAACCCAAATCCAGCAGCATACCGACGGATACAAAAAAGAAGCTGGTAAAAATATCGCGAAAAGGACGAATTAATTCAAAAGCTTCATGACTATATTCCGATTCAGAAATAGTTAATCCCGCAAGAAACGCTCCCAAAGCCAATGATAATTCAGCTGCTATAAAAGCAACCGCAAAACAGATTCCCCCGATGGTGAGAAGCACCAACTCCCTGTTTCCCGTGCGAATTGCCAGGTGAAGCACGGCTGGTATAATGTATCGTGATCCAAAAAAAACGAACACTATCAGCAAAGCACCTGTCAAAGCCAAACGGAAAATCGAAATATCACTCTCAGCTCCGGAACTTCCTGCCAGAAACGGGGTCAGGATGATGAACAGCACCACGATTATGTCCTGAAATATCAGAATACCCAGGGCAATTCTTCCCAGGGGTGCTTCCATCTCTGCTCTGTCCTGCAAGACCTTTAATACTATGGCCGTACTGCTCAGGGATATCAAAAATCCCATAAACATGGCCGTTCCGAAACTCCAGCCAAGCACGTAGTAGGTCACACCATAAACCGCAAACACGGTTGCCGCTACCTGAAAGGAACCACCTATCAGCACCAACACCTTGATTCTCAGTAGCTTACGAAGGGAAAACTCAATCCCTATGGTAAACAGTAATAAAATCACTCCAATCTTTGCCAACTTGTCAACCTCCTCTACAGCATCAACCAAACCCAAGGCATGGGGTCCGGCCAAAACCCCCGTAGCCAGCAGGCCGACAATTACCGGTAGTTTAATAAGATGAGAAAAATAAACCACCCCTGTAGCCAGGAGAAAAATAATAACGACATCTTTCAGCAAAGGTATTTCCATTTAAATCTCCTTGTTTGCCCGAACTTGTCAGATCACGGCAAAGGTTAACATATTAGGTCGGGAGCTGAATCTCAAAGTGCTCTTCAGATTATATATAATAATCGGCTGTTTCTACAATTGATTGTTCGAACCCGTTCGCTTTTCAAAAACAAGTTTTCAAACTATGGTATAGCCTATAGTGCCACCGTTGAAAAATAACGGACAAGTATCACTTGCTAATTTTTCAAAATGTTTCGTTATGTTCCATTTTGAACGATTCATTATGTTTCATTACGTCTCGTGCTTTGACGACACATTTGCGATCCTTCTTGCAACTAACTGTAATCATTGCCATTAAACACTTGGCACAGCTATTGCTGAATAGAAAGCAACAAACATTCCAATTAGTATTCGGAAATATGAACCGCCAAACTGGAGGATAACATGAAAAAGCAAACCAAAAAAAACTTTATGGAAATGGTTGAAACCAATTTCGCTGCGGCTGGTTTGGCAGAAGGCGATAGAGAAACTGCTCGCAGGTTTTTGGCAAATGAACCGGCTAGTCCTTTATGGGCAAAAATCAAACAAGCTTTCAAAACTATTGAAGTTCACTTCACAGCTGCAGGGCTGGCTGACGGAAGCGTGGAAATGGCTCGCGAATATCTGGAAAAAAACAGTCCAAAAGCAACGGAAACCGTATCCAACGGCTATTGGTTCAAAGTGAAACAATGCTTGAAAAACCTGGAAACAACTTATGCAGCCGCCGGCATAGCAGAAAGTGATCCTGACTTGGCGCTGGACTATTTAAAGGCAAACCAGGATGAAAAACCAAAATTCCAGCATTTCCTGGTCAAAACCGGGCTGAATCGGGTTAAGTTTCACTATGGCGTTGCCATGGTGTAACGGTATTTCTCTGAACGGAATAGATCATGCCGGATCGCTTGTTAGTTGTTGATATTGAGAACTCGTTTCGTCTTAGCCTGGAAAGGCGCTTGAAATCAGAGGGTTTCGAAATCCATGTTGCCACTGAGGCATCTGAGGTCAAAAAGATTGTAAGGAAAAAAAAGATTGAAGTTGTCCTCTTAAACCTGGTAGCGTTGAAGGAAAAAGGCTTAACAATCCTTTCACTGCTGAAGGATTTTAGGCCTTCCCTGGAAGTCATCCTGTTAAACAGTTCCGATGCCATGGCCCTATCCATCAAGGGAATGAAACTGGGAGCCTTTGATGACTTCATGCTGCCTTTTGATTTCAGTGAGTTATTATCGTGTATCCATGACGCTTTAAAACGATACAGGGCGGCTAAAAAAAAGAAAAAGCCGCTTTTGAAACGTTATGAAGAGATGATGATCGCAATCACAATGGCAGAAGCCGGTTCCCACGACCTGGCTGACGATTATTTGAAAACGGACAAAAAAAACACGAAGAAACCTGACGAGTCTGCTAAAAACTCCAAGCCTCCTGAGAAATAATGCCTGATAATGTTATTGAGGATATAGCATGAAACAAATTAAATTATTGTTGGTTGACGATGAAGAGGATTTTGTAACCGCACTGGCAAGACGGATGAATATACGCAACTACGGGGCTGACATCGCCTTGGACGGCGAAACGGCACTTAAGATGGTTGAAAGTGAAATTCCCGATGTTGTTGTATTGGATCTTAAAATGCCAGGAATTAATGGGATAGAAGTGCTCCGCAGTATTAAAAAGCACTACGCAGAGATCCAGGTGATCATTCTGACAGGTCATGGCACCGATAAGGAGGAAAAAGAAGCAATGGATCTTGGCGCTTTCGCATTTTTAAACAAACCTGTCGATATCGAAATATTGATTGACAAAATCAAGGAGGCATATAACCACATGAACACCAAGACTTCTGCCTGACCAAGACCATATCCTGAATTTGAAGGCACTTTACTGTGCATTCATACTAGGTGCAAAATAATGAGTGACAGAAAAAAAACCATAAGAGTTTTATTGGTGGATGATGAGCTTGAGTTCATCGAAACACTGGGAGAAAGATTGGCTAGCAGGGGATTTGAGGCAGATTGTGTGACATCGGGATCAGCAGCAATGGATCAGATAAATCAAAAAGCATACGACGTTGTAATAACGGATTTAATGATGCCTCAAATGAACGGACTGCAGCTTTTTTCTGAAATCAGGAAACTTGCACCAACTGTCAGTGTTATCATGCTTACGGGACTTGCTGAGATTGAATCAGCAATTGACGGGATTAAGGCGGGTTTGTTTGACTACCTTGTAAAACCTGTCAATTTTGATGAGTTGATCGAAAAAATAACCATGGCCCACGATAAGCAAAAATTAAAGAAAACTACTGACTAAGGACATAAAAACAATCAATTTTTTTTTAACCTGACAAGATTATTATTTGTTATCGGGACCAATTCATTAAAATACTTTCTGAGTAGGTTACGAGAACAGTGAACTCTTGTATCTAATTAATTCCGGTTTGACCGAATTTAATTTCAAAAATCTTAGATTAAAATTTGGAGGAAGATAATGAAATTTATCCGACAATGGGGAGAATTTATGATGATGGGTGCCCGTGCTCATGCAAAATGGGAGATCGAGGTATCCAACACGGTGGTGAAGTCCAGAACAAGGATGATCATATTAATATTGCTGATCATTCCGATTGTTATAGGAGGCGTTGCAATCGCGAATGATTACGGCGGATTAATTCCGGAATCGCTTGGCGGTAAAAAAGCCTACACCCCGGCTTTCTTTACTCCGAAAATATTCATTGCATCAATATTTATCGGCTTGGGTGCCGGTTTGATAACAGGTTGTATTGGTGCCGGTGGTGGATTTATCATTGCTCCCGCATTGATGAGTGCAGGTATTAAAGGTATTTTGGCAGTTGGAACCGATCTTTTTCACATTTTTGCCAAGGCGATTATGGGAAGTGTGATGCACAAAAAACTGGGCAACATTTCGGTTTCTCTCGCTGTCCTTTTCTTGATAGGTGCAATTGCGGGGGCCACAGGCGGTGGTACCATCAACCGCATGCTTTATGAAATCAACCCGATTCTCAGCGATACTTTTATCACAACTGTATACGTATTGATGCTTGGACTGCTAGGAAGTTACGCCTTGGTTGACTATTTTCGATCACGAAAAGCGGAAGGCGAAGGAGACTTTCACGGTGCTGATCCTGAAGGCGCTGAAATGGGTAATCTTCCCAAGAAAATTCAATCAGTGAACATCCCACCAATGGTTACCTTCGACGAAGGCCTGGTTCCGGGCGGACGTAAAATCTCTGCTATTTTTCTGATTCTCAGTGGTGCGTTGGTAGGTTTTTGTGCCGCGATTATGGGTGTTGGTGGCGGCTTTTTGACTTTTCCGATTTTCGTATATGTTTTGGGTGTATCATCAATGACTACAGTGGGAACCGATGTTTTTCAAATCGTATTCACCGCCGGTTATTCATCGATTACTCAGTATGCTGCCTATGGCTTTATTTTTTATACTCTTGCAATCGGACTTCTCTTGGGTTCGTTGTTTGGAATCCAGATCGGTGCTTTGGTAACAAAAGTTGTTAAAGGAATTACTATTCGTGGTTTCTATGCTTTGGCGGTTTTGGCCGGTTTTATCAACAGGGTGTTCGCATTGCCTGGAAAACTCGCTGCAATGGATTGGATCCCCTTATCCGCAAAAACAACCATGATCTTGGATCAAATCGGAATCTGGTCATTTTTTATTGTGATAAGCATCTTTACCTTTTGGGTTTTTAAAACCTTTTTCCAAAACATTAAAGCATTAAGGGGAGTGGAGGGATAATAATGAAAGAGAACAGAACAGAATTCATCATAGGAATGAGTCTATTAGCAGGTTTTACCTGTGTGTTGGTGATCATGTTTACACCAATCATCAATGGTCAGAATCCAATCAATTATTTGGACGATCTTTACAACTCAATCTCTAAAGGTTCGGTATACTATATTCCGGAACTGAAGGAAGATGCAAAATCACTCGTAGGAAAAAAGGTTGAAGTCACTGTTCCCTTTTTGAAAGAGGAACAGGGAAACGATCTTAAAACCCTGTTTAGCAATGTTGGTGAAAATGTAACCTTAGCGTCAGACTCGATCAGCATGACTGCCGATCTTGGTCTTTTATTGGGCCAGGCCCTGGTTGATTCAGATCTAATGTTTCATAACAACGGAAAAGAGATTGCTGAAAAGTATAACACCGCCGAAAGACAATCCATGTACAATTGGTGGTTAACCGCCAATGCGGTCGAAAAACAGCTGAACGATGAAGAGCGTTTTGAAGAGGTAAAAATATTGGTGTCCATTCGCAACAAGGGAATTGAATGCGCGTTCAATTACTATGGAGTGGAACCAAAGGATATTGCCAATGCTGTTTGGCTCGTGGTGGCTTCATTGGTTTTTTATGTTGCCTACACCCTGTTGTTCGGTTTTGCTATTATGTATATCTTCGTTGGATTTGGACTTAAGATCAGTCATTAATTCCGTGTTGCATGCAGAGGGTGCAACGTCGAAATAAAACATGACAAGGCAGGTTGCGCTTGAAAAACAAGTCGAAACCATTTTCAGACAAAAAACAACAGCCAACTGTCTCCGGACCCCGTATCCTAAAAGCCATACACTCGATTTTTAGAGCGTTTGGAAATCGAGTGTTGGAATTTTTCTCGGCTGCCGCATTGGCCGAGGGGGATCGGAAGATGGCTACCGATTACCTTGATCAGCTGTCTGAAAGCCAAATAGAACAGTTGCGCCAGGAATTTAAAGAACGCTATTTCAACTTTAGATCCATTCTGCAGGCAAACAACAGCGCGTTAGAAAACATGGCCGCCATGGAAAAAGCGCTTTCTCAAAACAAGCCTTTTTCCATGGCGTTTGTAAAACAAAAGGTGGTTGCAGCGACGGTAGATGTGCTGCGAATGATTCGAAACCTTGAAGAGATTGCCCCGGGAACCTACAGCCAGCTAAACAAGAGCTTTGAAACCATTCAGGCCGAAATCAATCAAAAACTGCGCCCCAAAAAACTGGTTACGGACGGTCCCCTCGTTTGCTCCCTGGAGCAATTAAGTAGAAAAAACGCTCCCCTCATCGGCAATAAACTGGCCTGCCTGGCAGAAATCCAGTATATTCCGGGATTAAATGTTCCCATGGGATTCGCCGCCACTTCGTCTGCTTACAAACTGTTTTTAAAAGACAACGATTTGTCAACAAAGATCGATCAGCATCTCCAGGAGGTTGATTATGATGACTTGACAACCTTAAATAAAATAAGCGACAAAATTCAACGAAAAATCACTGAAGCGGTTGTCCCGCAAAAATTGGCCGATGAGATTGTCAGGTTTTATGATGAAATCAATATCGGACCGAAAGATCTGCTCATGGCCGTCAGAAGCAGTGCGGCATATGAAGATTTGCCCGGTATGTCATTCGCCGGACAATTTGAAACGGTCTTGAATGTAGACCGGAAAGGACTACTTGACGCCTACAAACGGGTTATCGCCAGTAAGTACGGAATGGAGGCTTTGGTTTACCGATTTAATCGAGGCTTGCGTGATGAAGAAAATCCCATGTGTGTGGGTTTCCTGGAAATGATCGATACAACTTCCAGTGGCGTGGCCTATAGCCGTAACCCCCTGGAAATACAAAGCAATACTCTTACAATCGATTCCTGCTGGGGATTGCCGAAAGGTATTGTAGACGGTAGTGCGGCATGTGATACCTTTGAACTCTCCAGAACTCCCCCCTTTGCCCTTGTTAAACAGCAAACCGTTCATAAACCCGATAAATATATCAACTCGCCCGGCGGCGCTATCTCAGTCCCCGTAGAGGACGAAAAGAAGCAACAGCCCAGCCTCACAAAAAAACAACTCACAAATCTCAGTTCCGTAGCCATAAAACTGGAATCGCGCTTTGGAGAACCACAAGACATAGAATGGGGTATAGATGAATCCGGGTCGACCCACGTTTTTCAATCCCGCTCACTCCAGGCTCAGAATACATCCTCAGATCCAAAGCAGAGCAGACCGCATGATACCAACCGGGAAAGTCTCATTCTCAAAGGCGGGACAACCGTATGTCCGGGTTCGGTTTATGGTAAGATACATCGATTAGAGTCCAAAACAGACCTGATGAAAGTCCCCAAGGATTGTATTCTCCTCGTTAAACACCCCTTGCCGTACTGGGCCTCGGCTTTAAGCAATGCTGCAGGCCTCATTGCCGAAACCGGTGGTTATGCCGGTCATCTGGCTAACGTTTCGCGAGAAACCAATCTCCCCGCCCTCTTCGGAATTCCGGAGGTCCGCAGTCTACTAAAAGACTTTGACTCCATAACCCTTGATGCAGATTCGCAGGAGATACACCAGGGAAAAGTCGAGTCTTTATTAACTCATCAACCCGATAACCCTATCCGCTTGGCGGAAAGTCCCGTATACAAGGTATTGGCCGAAGCAAGTCGCTCTATTGTTCCCCTGCACCTGCTTGATCCCGATTCGGTAGACTTCAGGCCGTCTAAATGTACTTCATTGCATGACATTACCCGGTTTATACACGAAAAATCGGTCGCCGAAATGTTTAACTTCGGCAAGACTCATCATTTTTCCGAAAGATCAAGCAAGCAGTTGTTTTACAAGGTTCCGATGCATTGGTGGATATTGAACCTTGATGACGGATTTAAGCAGGATATCCGCGGTAAATATGTCAAGCTGGAAGACATAGAATCGATCCCCATGCATGCGCTTTGGGAGGGCATGGTTGCTTTCCCCTGGGAAGGTCCGCCGGTGGATCGTGGCGGTTTTTTCTCGGTGATGCTTCAGGCCACTGCCAACCCTAACCTGACCATTGGAGGCAAAGCGGGATTCGTTGATAAAAATTATTTCATGATATCGAAAAACTTCTGCAACCTGGCTTCAAAACTCGGGTTTCACTTTACCACAATTGAGGCCATGATCAGCGAAACAATCGGTGAAAACTATGTCAGTTTTCGCTACAAAGGAGGGGCCGCTGACTTTAAAAGACGATTGAGTCGGGTGAAATTTCTGGGTGAAATACTTGAACAACATCAATTTATTACCAGGACCAAAAAAGATATCCTGACAGCGCGATTTGAAGACAATGACTCCGAAGTAATGAAAGACCAATTGCGTATTTTAGGGTATCTGCTGATCCATACACGCCAGATCGATATGATTATGATGAATCAATCGATGGTGAATTATTACAAGGCCAAGTTCCATAAAGAAATATCGACCCTGTTACAATCCGGGGGAAATGATAATCCACCGGTGAATAAGTCTGTACTTAAGGCAAAACAGGAGGTATAATCGGTTTCACAAATGAAACCAACGGTCTGGAACAATGTAATACCAGGAGTTCCGTGCATTCACTGACTTTTCATTTACAAGACCCTTCAAGCGTACCTATCGAACTACAACAGCTGATAGATGCTATCCCGATAGGTGTATCCCTGATCGATGAAACCTGCAGGGTTATTGCTATCAACAAAACCCTGCAGGTGTTGACCGGTTTTTCCGGTGATGAAGCAAGAGACTTGCCCTGTTATCATGTCTTACGCAGCGCCCTCTGCGTCAGGCAATGTCCCGTTCGCAGGAGCCCCGAAGAGCTTGAATCGATTCATGAGGAAAGTGATATTATCAACAAGGATAGACAACGTATCCCTGTCAACCTGTCTTTTACCAGCCTGCTTAATACAGAGGGAAAGCGTGTCGCATTTCTGGAAACCGTCGAAGATTTAAGACTATCGGGAACCTTCGATCCCGGCAGTGAGCATGCCTTTAGTTTTGCCAGTTTGATAGGCCGGAGTCCGCAAATGGAAAGGGTTTACCAGGTGCTGCCGATCCTGGCCCAAAGTGACTCATCAGTATTGATCACCGGTGAAACCGGAACAGGAAAGGATTTATTAGCTGAAGCCCTGCATAAGGCATCCAATCGCTCAAAAGCACCCTTTATCAAAGTGAATTGTGGCGCCGTGCCGGAGAATTTACTTGAATCCGAATTGTTTGGCCACCAGAAAGGAGCTTTTACCGGTGCCGTTGAAAACAAACCCGGCCGCTTTAAACTCGCCCATGACGGAACCCTGTTTTTGACAGAAATCGGTGATTTACCACAGCCTCTTCAGGTCAAGCTGCTCACTTTTCTGGATGACCAGGTGATTTATCCCCTGGGAAGCACTAAGGGATTTCAGGCTGATGTCAGGGTCATAGCAGGAACTCACCGCAACCTGGAAGATATGGTAGCCCAGGGAAGATTCCGACGGGATTTGCTTTTCAGGCTCAATGTTGTTCGCATTCATTTACCGCCGCTGAGGGAACGGGAAGGCGATTTGCAGCTCCTGGCCGACCACTTTCGCAATGCCCTTAACAGCAAGTTGCAGAAGAAAGTACAGGGCTTTTCCAAATCGGTCATGCAGATATTAAGTCGCTACGATTTTCCGGGAAATGTGCGGGAATTAAAAAACATTGTGGAATACGCAATTAACCTTTGTGATGATAAAAGGGTGGGAATGGACCATTTGCCCGCTTACCTCACCGAATCGACGGATTCGCTCATACAGGAATCCAATTCCCCGGCTGTAACGGAACATCAGGAATCGGCAGCGGATAGCTTTGCCGGGGCCAGCTGGACTGAAGCGGAAAAACGACTTATTCTTGACACCCTTCGTAAAACGAGCGGTAAAAAAAGCGAAGCTGCGGATATTCTTGGTTGGGGCCGAAGCACACTTTGGCGCAAAATGAAAAAATATGGTTTAAATTAATGAACAGCAAAAGGATTCTAATACCGATATTTGGAAGTGATGTTGCCCCCAGGTTTGACCTGGCCACCGAGATTCTGTTGACAAGCACCGACAGCCAACCGGATTACGAAAAGGAAAAAATTATTGTTCTGCCCCAGGCTTCCGCTGAACAACTCTGTCATCAAATTCTGACCGAGGGAGTCCAGGTGGTGATATGCGGCGGCATCGAAGAAGAATACTATCACTATTTGATCTGGAAAAAAGTTGAAGTAATAGATTCTGTCATTGGAACCTACAATGCTGCATTGGCAGCTTACAAAAACGGCCATTTGTCATCAGGAGCGATTTTGAAAGGTTAAAAAGGTATGAATCGGTTTTCAATCTTAAAATATTTGTCCAGGCCATTCAAACGGGGACTGCTGGATTATCAAAAGGACATCCATCCAACCAAACGGTACGGGGTTCTGAAAAAGAAAATCACCATCCTCATGATCCTGGTGACGATCATTCCCTTGCTGACGATGGCGAGCCTGAACTACTATCAATATCAAGCGAATATGAAAAGGGAGGTTCTCACTCCAATTCGCCTGATGATGCATAAAAGCGTTCACTCCTTTGACTTGCTGCTGGAGGAAAGACTATCCACAGTGAGATCCATCGCCGCTTCCCATTCTTTTGAATTCCTTTCCAATGACGCCAATCTGAACAGGCTTTATCGCATCTTTAAAAAAGAGTTTGGCGGTTTTGTTGATTTGGGAGTAATTGACAATAACGGTAACCAGGTTGCTTATGCCGGTCCCTACGACTTGCTGGGAAAAGACTATTCCGAGCAAAGTTGGTTCCATGAAGCTAATGTCAAAGGTTTTTATATCAGCGATGTTTTCATGGGATACCGGGACTTCCCCCATATTGCCATCGCAGTCCAACAATTCAATAAGGATGGCCAGGCCTGGTTTCTGCGGGCCACGCTGGATACAAAGATTTTTGACAGGATCATAGCAGCCATGAACGTGGAACCGGAGAGTGATGCATTTTTAGTCAACAGCAACGGAACCATTCAAACCCATTCAAAGTTTTACGGGAACATTCTGGACCAGCTGACACTTCCCATTCAAACCCGCTCTTACGGCTTGTTGATGCGTGAAACGGAAGACCCCCTGGGCAAGGGCAAGATATTAATTGCCATATCAAGCCTCACTACGGCGGACTATCTTTTGGTTGTAATAAAATCCCAATCTGTCTTGTTGAAATCATGGTATGCGTTGCAGTCCGAGATGCTGCTTATCTTGATTGCCGGTAGTGTATTGATCGTTTTGGCGGTAATCAAGATATCCGATTTTCTGGTTAACCAATTGAAGGATGCTGATGAACGTCGTGAATTCGCAATTAGAGAATTGGAGCACACTCATAAATTATCCTCCATAGGTCGGCTTGCTGCCGGAGTCGCGCACGAAATCAACAATCCAATGGCGATTGTCGATCAAAAGGCCGGGTTGCTAAAAGACCTGATTGAAATCGACGGAAAGATTTCCGAAAAAGATAAATTCCTGAAAATCACTGATTCAATCATCAATTCTGTGGACAGGTGCAAAACCATAACTCATCGATTATTGGGCTTTGCACGCAGAATGGAAGTCCATTTCGAAAACCTGGATGTTAATCATGTTTTGACAGAAGTACTGGGGTTTCTGGAAAAGGAGGCCCTGTACCGAAAGATAATTATAGATCTTCAACTGTCACCGACACTACCCCCGATAGCTTCAGACAAAGGTCAGTTACAACAGGTGTTATTAAATATTGTTACCAATTCCTTTGCTGCCGTTCCCGATGGAGGGACCATTTCAATTACCTCACAACAGATAGACAGTGAACGCATATCTGTCACTATTGGCGATAATGGCTGCGGAATGCCGCCTGAAACCCTGTCCCATATTTTTGAACCTTTTTTCAGCACGAAAAAGGGCAGCGGCACCGGATTGGGATTGTCAATCACCTATGGGATCATTAAAAAACTTGGAGGAGATATCAAAGTAGACAGCAAAGTGGATGAAGGAACAACCTTCACCGTTTTTCTAAAGATTCATCAACAAAAAACAGGAGTAAGCGATGGAGAAAAGAGTACTGCTGGTGGATGATGAAAAAGAATTTGTCTCTACCCTGGCGGAGCGACTAAGCCTGAGAAAGATTAAAACTGCAATTGCAACCGATGGTAATGAAGCCTTGCAAATCATAGAATCCGACTGTCCCGATATTGTCCTGCTCGATTTAAAAATGCCGGGACTGGACGGTCTGGAAGTACTCAAACAAATAAAAGCCATAAACAAAAGAATCAAGGTTTTGATTTTAACCGGCCACGGTTCCACCCGTGAAGGAATCGAAGGTATGCGCCTGGGTGCCTTTGATTACCTGATGAAACCCATCGACATTGACGACTTAATTCTCAAGTTGGAGGAAGCTGCCGCATCTTAACTGATGTCTGAATGAAAACCAATAGAACCCCCACCAATAAAAGCTTTAAAAGCAGGTCAACGTTTCGAGCTTCAGTGCTTTCTGCGATCAGCTCTCTGCCGGTTTCTTCTTGCCTTTGTAATGCCTCAAGCTGACGGCTGACAGCAGGTAAATCTCCAAGTTAAATTCCGGTATCCGGCACAAGGCTGGGCAATAGTTTGGCGATTTTCCGTTCAGACACTGGTTAACAGGCTAAAAAATCCGTAATAATAATCAACATGTGCTTAAAAGTTGCATGGACTCGGGCGTTCAGCTTAAAAGTCTATCACCACTGGATTCACAAACAATTTCATTGAAACAACCTTGAACAAATCGGGAAAATCATTAAAACAGGCGGAGACCTCCTTTAGAAAGGGACTGGTTCTGCTTAAAGAAAAAAAGCTTTTCAAGCAGGCGGTTTTTGAATTCAAAATTGCCCTTGAAAACAACCCAGCTCCTGTTCAGGCTGAATTGGAGGATATGTATGAAAGCTATAAATCGAAAAACAGCGTTGAGAATGCCTTGGCTGTCGGTTTGGCACTATTTCATGTCAGAAAGGAAGAAGAACTTGCCTTACAGCTTGGGCGCTATTCCCGGCAACTGGGGGAATACAAACAGGCCAATAACCTTTACAGGCAAGCCCTAAAGATCAACCGCTCCAGTCAGCTGGCCTTTAATAACCTTGCAGCCAGTATGGGAAAGGTGGACTGGTATGACGATGATATTCCAATGCTGATCAAGCGGTATTTTACAGCCTCCGGCCTGGTCCTGCCCGAATACCTGACACGTACGGATACCCTGGGCAGAATTCAGGGCAATTTGAAGAAGGAATATCTGAAATCAAAAAAACAAAGGCTGGAGGAATTGGAAGATACTATCCAGCTGAAAATGAATGAAGGTGATGAAGCAGCCGCGGAGAAAATGCTGGAAGAGATGAATCGGCTGATTGATGAAAGTGAAAGGGCTACCTATGCGAGTATCAAAACCGCCCTGCAGGGTCATGTTAAACGGAAACTGGCAGAATCGTTGAATTCAAAACAACAACAGGAGTTGTCTGATGATATCTATAACACCGGACTTTATCTGTTGAAGAACAAAGATATAGAGCCGGCATTGGAGCATTTTTTAATCCTGAAACACAAAGGGTTGTCTTTCGAGGAGTTGGAGATTTGCCTGGCAATATCCTATGCCCTGACCGGAAAACGTAAGGATGCCGTACTCATACTCACCGATAAACTTAAAAAAGACCCGGATGACAGGCTGCTGAATATCAACCTGGCCCAACTCCATAAAGCCGAGGGTAACAAACTGCTCAGTTACAAATATCAAATCATCTCCGCCTCTCTTTTGGAAAAATCCGATGGTTTGGTACTGAGAAGTGAAATCCTGAAACAGGCGGATTTCCACTTTGGCAGAACCAACCTGGATAAGGCATTGAAGCTATACAAAATTGTGGCCCATGAAAAAAAGGATATTCATGCCTGGCTGAGAATTGGTGACATACACCTGGCCAAGGGAAGGCAATTGGAGGCATTGGATACCTTCAAGGAGATGAAAATCGTTTATCCGGATTCGCAGGTAGTGCAAAACAAACTGATGGAAGTGCACAATCGGATCTGCACGCATGCCGATGCCTTGTTTAATGACACCAAGTTTAAACAATCAGCCATTATCTATGAAAGAGCCCTTAAATTGGTGCGCTCTCCGGAAACATTAAAGAAGTTGATTTCCGCCTACAAACAACTTCACAACCATCGTAAAGCGCATGAATTGAGTGAGGAATTGACAACTCTCAAAGCTGAACGAAGGGCTGAAGAAAAAACCAGGCAAAGGACCGAATTGATCGAGCAGGGGAAAAGAGCATCCAGGCAGAAAAACTATCAGTCAGCCATCTATAACTTTGAAAACGCCTTCCGAATCGAACCCGATGAAGAAGTATTCAGCACCCTGGCCAAACTTTACGAAGCTTTGAAACAAAAAAGTGCACTAAAAGACCTTGTCGATCGCTGGAATCACCATAAAGAGGTCAATCATATTGATGATTAGGGTTTTGTTGAAACTAAATATAATCCATACGTTTTTTGCTTCTCACCAACTGTCCGTATTTGCGAACCCACCCCAGTTCTTCTTCATTCAAATTTCCCTGCTCCATCATTTTAAAATTCTGAATCAGTTGTTCCTGGTTCCTGGGACCGGTCAACACAACATGAACATGCGGATTGGAAAGCACGAATCGATAACATAAAGCGGGAGTCAGGGGCGGTATGGTTTTATCTCCGCCGGGCCAGGATTCAATATCCACATTTTTCAATGGCCTTGTGAGCTGCCTCCAGGCAAGGGCTGTATAGCTGACAATGGCCGGATTGCGTTTTTCCAAATAGGGAAAGATATCCTCTTCAGCGCCCGGATGTTTCGCATTATAGCGGATCATAAACAAGTCGATTTCTGAATCAAGGGCCAATTGCCCCGCTTTCTTTCGATTGTGAATGCTGGTGCCGATAGCCCGGATCTTGCCTTCCTTCTTCAACTGTAACAGGGTTTTGACTGTGTTTGTGGTGTAAAATGAAGTTGTACCCAACCAGCCAAGTTTGTAGACATCGATATAATCGGTTTTCAACTTGCGCAAGGCATTCTCCACTCCCCTTCGAATCTGGCCACCGTAGTATCCCCAACCCAGAAGTGCGACAATGTGCTTGTCCCTGTCCTGCTTGATTACCTCGCCGATTCCCTCCGTTACCTTCTTAAACGATGCTCCCCAAAGCCAATAATTTGCACCGTGTTCTGCCGCCCATCGAATGTTGTCGGATTCCAAACCATAGTTACCGGCAATACCCAAACGAAATACCTTCTTGTTTAAAACCGGTAGTTGAGCGTAAGAGAAATCACTTGAAAACTGAAATGTCTGATGCGGTTTCATTGTTTTTCCGTTGTCTGTAATTACCTGAAATCTATTCTAAAGTCGGAAGACGATATCCATTCCTCCCAAATAGCTTAATACCAATACCCTAATGTGTATATGTTAAGAAAGTATTGGGTTGTCACCTCAATTCAAAACTGACAGGAACAAGAACATGCATTGAAATTACCTTTCCACCTTGTTTCCCGGGTTTAAACTTCCAACTGTTGACTGCCTTTAAGGCCGTCTTATCCAAAACTTTATAACCACTGGATTGATGAATGGAAAGCCTGTCTACATCCCCCCTGTTGCTTACCAAGACATTCAGTATGACGGTGCCGGCCAATCCGCGGCGCCTCGCCATAGACGGATAAGGGGGCGAAGGATTGATATCATACATCGGAACCGCTTCCACCACTGCTTCATGAGTACTATCTTTCCGATTTTGACCAAGGAGAAACTCAGTTTCAGATCTTTCTTTACCTGCTTGTTGACCAGTTTCCAACAGGGCTGCTTGTTCAAGAATTTCCGACTCTTTTTTTTGAATTACCGGAACTGTTTTTTGATTATCCGTCTTTTTTGCTTTTGTCTCTACTTTTTGCTGCAAAACCTTTTTTGGGGAAGGGTTATGGAGCACAGATTTTGGTGTTTGATCTGCAGGTTCCCTTCTGTCTTTTTGTTGTATTATCGTGCCGGGTGTTACCTGAGAATGATTCGTACCTGTTTCTAATCTGTCCGCTGATTCGATATCTGCCCCGGATTTTGTATGAACAGGGGCCAACATGTTTACGGTGATATTCTGATGCCTGATGGTTTTCTGAGGCCCGCTTCTCAACCACTGCAAATCTGATCCCAAGAGAGCGACGTGCAACAAGGCGCTGATAGCTGCTGCCCAGATTAACTTTTTCATTGGTCCACCACCTGATCAGCCTGCAAAGATAGCTGCTGAATGCCTGCCTGTCGGATTGCATCCATTGCTGAAAACACCTGCTGATAAGGCAACTGTTTATCGGCAAAGAGCAAAACACCGGGTTGGGTTTCATTCAAAATCATGCTTTCAAGTGTTTTCCTGAGATCACCCTTGGCAACGGGAATTGTGTCAACAAAAACTGACCCATCGGCTTGGATGGCCACTGTCAGTGTTTGTTTGGTTTCAATCTCCGTAGAGGAAGAACCGGGTAAATTTACGCCCATACCCCGATGAACGGACATGGATAAAATCGCATAAATAAAAAACACCAGAAGTAAAAACACCACATCAATCAACGGCAGCATTTCAATTCTGACCTTGCGCTGGTTATCAATTATAAGTTTCATTCGTAACCTTTTGCTGTGCCATGTAACCTGCGAAACTTCCGGTTACCGTTCGATGAGGTTTCAAAGAGCTCTCGTAAATGATCTCCAGGCGAGTCGCATAATGTTCAATCTGTTGCACAGCCTGATCAACTCTCGTGTTTAAATAGTTATAAGGTAACAAGGTCAGAATAGCGATCCCCAATCCGGAAGCAGTGGTGATTAATGCTTGTGAGATACCGCCGGTAATGGCGGAAGGATCTTTGATACCGGCTCCCAACAGGTCAAAGGAAACAATGATACCCAAAACAGTCCCGAATATTCCCAACAGGGGCGCGGCCGTGATTATGGTATCCAGTATCCCCATCCGGTGTCTCATGGCGGCAAGCTCTTCAAAGGCTTTTGATTCCATTGCCTTGGTAAGCGCCGTTTCCCTATGGTGCAGCCCATGGTTGATCACCCGTAAAACAAAATCTCTCGACTCCGCTGATAATTCTTCCGCTTTTTTCCAGCGTTTTTCAGAACATAACCCCAGTACCTCTTCGATTTCTTTGGTATGACGACCACGATTCGTGCTGAACCAAAAGAGCGATCTCTCCAGTATCACCGTTAGCGACACAAAGGAGCAGATTAACAAGGGAATCATAATGGGGCCGCCACTATTGAATACATCTATCATAACAGCCATAAGTCG
>JANQLH010000170.1 GCA_028280735.1 SAR324 cluster bacterium
GCTTTTTCTTCAGGCGTCAGCACTATGCCACGCCCTTCAGTGCCTGATGATTCAGGATGTGAGACCGGTAGAGGATTCTGAAGAATTTCCCTGGCGTGCAAATCGGGGAGATTGGATAATACTATAAAAGAGGAAATGAGGAGTAAACAGAATACCAGTCTATGTATCATATCTTGATAAAGCTAATTATCGTTAAGAACAAAGAGGTATATTTTTTACAATCATTCTTTCAACAGCATCCTAAACAACCTTATTATTCTGTTTTTATCACCCCGTATATTACTACCGGACTGGTAAAAAAGCAATTTATCTTTCCCTTTGATTAAAAATGAAATGCTGGCTTTTTGTAGGGTATTAAGATACTCAACAGCACAAACTACGATTGTTTCCATCAGAAAAAAGCAGCCCGAATCTCAGCCCTGTCCGGTGTCAAAGGAATGGTTGGATTCCGTGAAAAGCGACGCTACCCGAAGATCGTATAGGTACACGATTGATTATTATCTGTCGTCTGCCGGAAACTATGCCATAGACTCCCATGACAATGCCTTCTTTACCAGATTTCAAAACAACCTTGCTGCGAAAGGACATTCTGAAAACACGATTGCCAAAAACCTTAGACAACTTTTGTATTCAAAATAGGTATTATTTACCCGTATCTTCACAAGTCGTTCATTTATCTGTTCAGATATGATCTTTGATAAACCATGGATTGACCTATCCAGCGCTTGGATATATACTGGTATATATCATTTCCGGTTTGATTAACCATGGAGACTTTATGGAAGCAATCGCAAAGCTATTCAAGAACGGGCGTTCTCAAGCTGTTCGTCTGCCAAAACAATTTCGCTTTGAAGGCCAGGAAGTCAAGATTCGGAAAGAAGGCAATAAGGTTATTTTAGAGCCTTTGGATAAAGACAAGTGGGCAAACGATTTTTGGGATTTGTTTACAGAAGATCCCGAATTTGATGTTCCGATACCGTTATCTACCACACCTTTTGACTTGGACAAATAAAAGATGATCATTCTTGACACGAATATCGTCAGTTATTGGATGAGAGGAAATGAGCTAATCCTGAACAAGTTGAAACAACAGAAACCAAGCGACCTATCGATCTCGACAATAACGCTGGCTGAAATTCTATATGGAATAGAAAAATCTCCTGTAAAAAAGAAACTACGACGAAATCGAATTGAAGCTATCTGTTCTCAACTTGAAATATACCCATTTGATCAGGATGCTGCACGTAAATATGCGGTAATCCGATCATTTCTTGAGAAAAAAGGAATACCGATCAGCGAACGTGATTTACAAATAGCCTCAATTGCCGTTGCTAATCAATTTCGATTGATTACTCATAACACAAAAGAATTTAGTCGCGTTCCAAAACTCATCGTCGAAGACTGGATAAAAGAGATTTGACAGTATAAACGACAAACAAAAACGGCCTCGGTTTAAGGTATTGACATCCTTAATGCACAACCAACCTTCGGACATCACAGACAAATTAACAATGACATATTAAATCAGTCGGTTTCAACAAAGTACAATAATAAAAGCCTTCGTCAACCCAAACCCAATCCACAACTATTTTCGATGGACTAAACGAAAGGTCTATCATAACAGAGTGTTTAGTGTGCCATCCCGTGGGATTCCTAATCCTCAGCTCCAGATTCGAGTCCTGGTGGGGCACCATCAAATAACAGCTACTTACGCCTGTTTCACCCATTAAAAACGCCCCTTTTTCAATTCACATAACTTCCCAAATTTCCTGCGTCCGCTGGACATAGCTTTTCACGATTTCCCAATATATTCACAGCAGAGCATGAAATGAAACAGACTTGAACAATCAAGTGAAATTGAAATTGATGCCAATAAAAATGCGATTGTAAACGTTTTGGCGAGTTAGATTGAGGAAGAAAACAATAAGATGTAAAGACTTACTATACAGTACGGAAACTCTCCCCAACCATCTACTGGTCCGTCTCTCTGTTGAAACCGTTGTCACTCAATGGTCAACTCAATCGAATTCAACGGACATATCGAGATTGAATTTTCACGTTTGAAACAAGTTCTACCTAGTTGTCATTCATAAATATGAATATGACATAAACCATTAATTTTTCAGTGTATTGAGGAACTCCAGGCATTCTGATTGTTTTATTTTTGATTCATGGAAGTCAAAATATGTCCAATCTGCTCCCCTTATAAAACTAACCAACATCCCTTCATAAATAAACATCCCAAAACTTGACTTATAATCAAAAACAACATTTTCATCGAGCGATAATAAACTATCAAAAAAGGTCCTGTCTTCTGGAAATATTGAATCATCACTAAAGGATTTCACTTTTTTAATTTGCCCACTCCAAACTTGATTATTCGATTCACCCATATAATACCCTCTGAGTCCGTTGATTTGATAAATAAACCAAATTGGTAACTCTTTTTTTCACTCAAAGAAGAGACTTCAAGGGTATAAGACTTTAAATTATCAAGTATTTGTTCCTCTATTCGACATAACAAGAGGTGAAATCGACGAAACCAATGAGATGCCAGCGAAATACAAATATTACAAAATCTTATCGTTTTACTATTCTGATAATCTTTCGACGAAATAAATGCCCTGGAAGATGAAATCGACCTATTTTATAAATGCGGTCAAGTTTTCAGAAAATTTATCAGAGACTTTTATTGAAACTGGATCTTCAAAATCGCATTTGAAAATTATCTTTCTTCTTTTTGCTTTATCGATTTGATTAGAATTTACCAAACTGGACTTGTTTACTTGAATAAGATCCGGGCAAAAATCGACAATCGATTTTAAGGTCATTTTTAAAATTAGAAGATATTGCTTATTGTGGTAAGAGAAGGCTTTTATATAGTCTTTTTCAGATTGAACATAAACAATCTCATCAATTTTTTTGTAGATCTCTTGAATGTTTTTCGGGGGCCGTCTTGCTATTTGGAGCGTATTCAAGCAGTTTTCGATTCTACTGAGCAACTCGATTTTTTGGATCGGCTTTACGATATAGTCATTACCTCCAGCCAAAAACCCATCTCTCATGTCAATATCTCGCCCTTTAGCCGATTGGAAAATAATTGGTAGCTGAGACTTGTTGAATTTTTTTCTTATTTGATGACAGACTTTATAGCCGTCAATATTGGGCATCATGATGTCCAATAGGATTAAATCCGGTTTTTGCTCGTCCAGTTTTGCAATTAACTCTTCTCCAGAACTAATTGGAACAACGTTGTATTGTCCTTCCAGAAAATTGATCAGCACAGCAAGGTTCGTCGTGTCGTCGTCAACGATATAAATAGATTTATCCAGCTTTGCGTTTGATTTCGGTTTTAAAACCAGGGGAGGCATTGGCCGGCTGGCACCTTCCGGTTTAGTTGAAAGTAACTCAATAGACTTTGATTTTGCTGCCGGAAGTGTAAAGTAAAAGGTTGTTCCCTCGTTCATTTTGGATTTGTACCTGATTGATCCCCCATGTAGCTCAACCAGGGTTTTTGTTATATTTAGGCCTAACCCGGTGCCCAATTGCGAGCCTTTTTCAAATCGCTCAAACACCTTGTCCTTCATCTCTTCTGGAATACCAATACCTGTATCAAGCACTAGTATCTCAACGAACTCTCCCTTTTCAGACGCTATCACTGAAATACTTCCTTTGGGTGTGTATTTGATTGCATTGGATATCAGGTTGTCCATAATTTGGATTAGTCGTTCTAAATCAGCCTCAACCAGTGTTCCTTCTTCAATTTTGTCATATAGCTTAAGTCCCTTGTTTTTGATTTCAAAATCGTGATGTCTTTGAAAGCTGAAAAAGAACTCCTTGAAATCTATCGATATCGGTCGAAGCGTGATGTCATCATTTTTAATTTTTACAAGATCCAAAATATCATTGATTAGTCGCAACAAACGATTGGAGCTCTGTTCTATCAAATTTAGATCACCCATGACAGACTTTACCCGACTGCCGGACTTTTCAATAATTGACTGGGTTAACCCGATAATCCCATTTAAGGGTGTTTTAAGTTCATGCGAAGTATTTGCAAGTACCTCGTCTTTTATTTCTATTGCCTTGGTTAACATGGCATTCTTATCAATCAACTCCTCGATCGTCTCATTCAACCTGCTGCCAATGACTGAAGATAAGAAGACAACTCCGAACACCATGCCGATATACAATGAAAGCGGGGAATAAGGATTCTTGAGAAAATCCAATTGATAGAGAATCAAAATAATACCGGCTGCGAGAGCGAACACCCAGGAGATAATATAATATCGGGCTTGTTTATTGGACTTCGTCCAGAGATACAGGCAAGAGACAATGAAGAATGTTTGAGCAAACATAAAGGAAATGACTGTCAACTTAAGAGTGTCAAAAAAGAATGAAGCCAAAGTTAAAACTGAAAACTCTATTGAAAATAAGACCAAAACATAATGGATTGGTTTATTGGATTCCCTGGTATTTAAAAATGAAGCTACAAAAAGTGTGGCCGATAACGACATCAACGGCAAAAAATGGGTGTTGGCTGCTGAAGTAAACCAACTGGGGAACCACCTCCAAAGCAGTCTGAAGCCTTCTCCTTGAAACGACATAGCCCACAACAAAAAAGCCAGTAAGAAAAACACGTAAAACACATAGGCCATTTCCCTTACTTGTATAAATATCATCAGATTATAAAGCGCCATGGCCAACATGATTCCAAAGATTGCTCCATAAAATAACTGGATGTTACTCACATGCTCAATGTAATCTTCCACATTGAAAAGCCTTGCCGGAACTTTTAACGATCCTTTTGTTTTTAGATGGATATAAAAAGTAGAAGGAATGTTTTCGTTCAGTTTAACCATAAAAACATTAAGACGGTAATCGATGGATCGTCTGGAAAACTCAGTCATATCTCCGCCCTCTTGCATCTCCCATTTTCCTTCGACACAGTGAAAAAAACTTAGGTGATCGATCATTGAGTTATCGATTTCAAGGAGCAGTGTTTTTGAAGTAACCGAATAAAGCGTGACTCTTAACCAGTAAGCCGAATCTGTATATCCAAAATTAAAAATGTCTTCGCTTGACGATTTAAACCTGATTGAGTAGTCACCATTTATGATATCAGATAGTTCTGCGCTGTCGTCTATAACTTCAAGGTATTCGATGTGTTTACCGATAAATCCACTTTCAAACACTGAGACATCCAATTGTTTTGAGTAAACATGGCTACTTAATAAAGTAGCTGATACACACACAAGAATGATAAACTTCAAGAGGCTTTTCATGGATTCTGTCTTCTATTTAATATTTTTACTATTTGTCATCGCAAGACTGATTACATTTATTATTTCTCGCAAGAACGAGAAGAGATTAAAAGAAAACGGTGCTGTTGAATACGGGAAACCCATTTCCATAATGATCATCATATTCATTGGTACCTACACGTTTGCTGTGCTGGCTGAAGGCATCTACACCAAAGTACAGTTTTCTCAGCTCACTATATACGGACTAGCGATTTATCTATTTAGCATGGTGATGATTGCCTTTGTAATTAAATCCCTGGGTTCGATGTGGACAGTTAAACTGATAATAGATAAAGAAAATCAAATCATTAATAAAAACTTTTTATTCAAGTACATCAGACACCCAAATTACTTTCTGGGTATCTTCCCGGAACTGGTAGGCATGGGACTAATATTTGACGCTGTGTACTCAATGGCATTTATAATGCCCCTGGCTGTATTCGCCGTAATAATAAGAATAATTCAGGAGGAACGGGTAATGCGTGAGCATTTTCCGGTGTTTTAGATTTTTTTTGGCAAAATCATCTAAAATAGCAACACAATCGGTATCTGTAACGAGAGCTTTTAAACTTAAATCAAGATTCCTGCTCTTGTGACGTTGAAACACCGTAGATTCAAACTATCAAAAGGGTTTGGTTTAACCTTGTTTGAATCTTAAACAGGTTAGTTTATACAGAGCCTGTTCATCAACCCGGCAAGCAACTTTTACCTGCGACCGACATCTGGCGACTAATCCAAACGAAATGGTATTTTCACTGGTTGGAATAGAAAGCTTAGTTGTTTTAAGTCCCCTAAAATGTTTGCACACACTTATCTTCATATGTTTACCCAATTTAAAACTTCAAAAGCATTCCAGGAAATAGTTTTTCGTAGTCATATTTAATATCGTTTTTGGTTACTTCCCATTTACGGCCTAGTTTGCTTCGTGCTTCGCGATTTTACCAATGCGGGACAGATTCCGGTGATTAAGTCACCGGTTATAAACTGTACAATCTTTTCGGGACTATGATTCAAAACCGGCAGCTTAACGTTTCTTGTGCGTCAATCCCTGTAAAGCAATTTACTCGGTGAAGGCAGTATCGCAAGGCGAGGGGTACTCACTTTTGTCACAAAAAACGATTTCTCTGCAGTAATCCAAAAACAGTAACTATCCCAATAACTTTTTGACAATTTGCCATTATAACAATAATTTAAATAAATCATCGTTTGTTTTTACAAGATAAAAAATACTACTAAGAAGGCATATCAGTATTTTTAAAATAAATGCGGCAGTAGAATGAAGGAGAACGTCGTGGTAAAACCTTTGGTTTTCATGTTTTCAGGGCAAGGCTCCCAGTACTATCACATGGGAAAAGAACTATTTGAAGAGAATGAACTGTTTAGAAAATGGCTACAAGAGTTTGATACTATCATCACTGATATCTATGGAAAATCCCCATTAGAATTGATTTATCATCCAAATAAAAACAAGGGTGATGATTTTTCTTCAACGGTTGAATCCAGTCTTGCAATTATTGTAATTGAATTGGCAATGACCAAACTGTTAATGGAATATGGTATTAATCCCGACTATTTATTGGGAGCCAGCCTTGGAGAGGTAACTTCCGCAATTATCGCTGAAACCAGCGACTTAAATGATACTCTTACTTATCTGATCAATCGCTTGGAATACTTTGAAGGTCATTGTGGAAAAGGTAAAATGATCGGTATTTTGGACAATCCCACCATCTATGATTCAACACCTATCTTGAGGGAAACCAGTGAAATTGCCGCAGTCAATTTCGATTCCCATTTTGTTATATCGTGCCGGGATCATCATGTAGAGCCCATTGAGGAGTATTTAAAGACGCAAAATATCGTCTTTCAGACCCTACCGGTTTCAATCGCCTTCCATTCTTCCGCGATAGACGTTGCCAAAGCACACTGCCTGAATGAAGCAGGTGACATTTCCCTGAAACCGCCAAAAATCAAGTTTGTCTCCAGTACTCATGCCAGGCAAATCGACCGCCTTAAAAGTGATTATTTTTGGGATGTCTTTCGGCAACCTATTCAATTTCAAAAAACCATTCAAAACATGGAAGCATCAGGCAACTTTGTTTACATCGATTTGGGCCCTGCAGGGACCTTAGCTAATTTCGTCAAATATAATTTAAAAAAGAACACGAGTTCTGCAGTATTTCCAATTTTAAATCCCTTTGGACAGGACGTGAAAAACCTTGAAAGACTTCAGCAGTTCATACTTACAAACTGATATCAACGGAGAAAAAATGAAAGCTTATATATTCCCGGGACAAGGTTCACAGGTTAAAGGCATGGGAGGTGATCTCTTTGATGAATTTGAAGATCTCACCCAAAAAGCCGATGAGATTTTGGATTATTCCATAAAAAAGCTTTGTCTGGAAAATCCCGACAGAAAACTTAAGCAAACTCAATTCACACAACCTGCTCTTTATGTAGTCAATGCTTTGACCTATTTAAAAAAAGTTAAAGACGGTGAAACAATCCCGGATTTTGTAGCCGGACATAGCCTCGGAGAATACAATGCTCTTCTGGCAGCAAACGCTTATGATTTTGAAACCGGGTTGAAACTGGTGAAAAAAAGGGGGGATTTGATGAGCAGGGCTTCAGGCGGAGCAATGGCAGCTGTGCTCGGTTTGACTGAAGAAGAAACAAAAAACGTCCTGCAAACGGCTAACCTGGACAGCATTGATATTGCAAATTTGAATGCCCTAACACAAATAGTTATCTCAGGCACCCGGGAAGATATTGAAAAAGCGCAACCTGTTTTTGAAAAAGAGGATGCGACCTACATACCCTTAAATGTTAGTGCAGCTTTTCATTCCAGATACATGCAAAACGCCAGGGACGAATTTGAAGACTACTTAAAAGAGTTCACCTTCCAGGAGCTGAACATTCCGGTAATATCAAATGTTACTGCAACACCCTATCAACAAGGCGATATTGTTCAAAACCTGGCCGAACAATTAAGATCTTCGGTACGATGGTCTGACAGCGTGCAATATATGCTGGCCCGGGGAGTCACAGATTTTGAGGAATTGGGCCCGGGCGATGTATTGACAAAGCTGGTAACCAGAATCAAATCGGATGAACCTCCCCAGACTGCCAGCACTAGAGATGAAAACACCGAAAAGAGCTTGGGAGCAGATGAAAATACCGTACAATCCGAAGAATCGCAGATCAACAAACGGGATACTACCAAAAAAAATGTTGACGATGTCGATTCTGAAGAAGCAGGAAGAGCAGCCTACAAAAAAAGAATTGAAGCCGTACACCATCAAATTGCAGAATGGAATCAAAACCATCCTATTGGCACCAAAGTGACCTGCGATGGTTTTGAAGATCAATTGCAGACAAGAACGGAAGCTATGATGTTGTTTGGTCACAGGGCAGCAATATATATGGAAGGCTACAACGGCTATTTCGCTCTGGACGACATTTCACCCGGGTAAACCGGGACCTGCACGACGATTAACAGCTGCTCTTTTTTTTCGGTGGGCCTGGTTAAATGATGAGTTCTGTTACCATCAATTTAACGGCAGCAGCTGTTAACACCATTCTTCCCTGCTCAGCGCCGTTGGCCGGCGACTTCGGATGGAAGCGGAAAATCGGGCACAGCAGCCCTGTAAATGGTCAGAAACTTTTCTTTTCCCAGCTTCACTTCCAATTCCACAAGCTTTTTCAAAACAAGCTCGGGATTCACCAGATGTTCTTTTTTTATGATCCCCTCCCAGAGTTCGCTAAATAGAGTAGCTGCTGTTTCAAACTCCTGCTTTTTATACGCTAGATCACCTTTCAGAAATGTAGCGACGATGGTCAACTCGTTGTCATCAAGATTACTCTCCAGTTTTGCAAGCAGTTTTGAAGCCGAGTCAAATTCCTCTCGATTCGTACGACTCTGAATGATATCAATCAGTATTTTGTTTTTTGTTTCCTCCTGTAGCAACTCATGAGGAATATCTTCCAGCAATCTCTGTTCCAGGGCTATGGTTTCATCCAAATTCCCCAAGGCTTCTTCGCAACGAGCAAGAGACTGAAGGGAAGTTACTATTTGAGTATAATCCTCCTTATGTTCATAATATGATAAAGACAGCGAACTAAGATTTCTTCTTGCTTCCCAATTGCCCTCTGTTCTGTAGCATGTCTCCAAAAACATCAAAGCGTTTTTGAATATCACTTCGCTTAACGATTGGTCTGATCGTAATTGTGCTTCCCAAAAGGCAATGGTTTTAATTAGAACGGCTTCTCCTTTTACATCCTCACAGAGAGCCGCACTACTTGCTATTCTCAACCAGACTATCGCATGTTCTTCGGAAAAAGCAGGATCAACATGCAAAAAATCATGTTTTTTCATGAGCTGAAGGCACCAGCTTTCTACCAACTTTTTCAACCCTGCCCTGTTTAGTATATTGGATAAATGATTTTTACCTTCCAAAAAAGCGTAATACTCGTTGTGATCCAACAGGACTTCTAAATCTGCTAACCATCTGAAATAATTCTCGACCACAAGCCCGTACAACACAGGACTGCTCTGCTGCGCCAGAAAAGGATCAAGTACCTTCAGTTCCAAACAACGGATTTTTCCAAGGATCAGGTCAATTTTTTCCCGGGCTTTTTCCGACCATCTGAATAATTCTTTTTTCTTTTTCAAAAAGGCCGGTGTGAGATGATGAACTTCTTTATAAGATGGCTTTGGAAGGTAAAAGCCTGTTTTAGCTGCTGCATCCAGTATCTCTGATATCTTGGCAACCTTGGGAACATTTAGTTGGTCGCAAAGTTGTCGTCCCGGCGATCGGTAGGTTTTATCTTCCATTTCCGCAGCTATGGAAAATGCATCCGTTATAAACAGTTTCATGCCTGATAATGCGGCCAAGACGGGCTTCCAATTTTCCGGAATCAATTTCCAACTTTTTTCAAACCAAGCCGGTAGTGTGTTTTCATTACCATTCGCTTGGAGATCGGTTATTTCGCTCATCAAATCATTGGCTGTTTTTTCTTCCAACTGAGGCAATACTCGTTGCATTAGATAAGGGTGACCCCGGAGAGAATCGAGCAATCCATCGTACCCCGGTTGATCTTCTTTGTCCTCAATCTTTGCCTGTCTTAAAATGTGTGCTGCTAACGCTCTTCTATCGTAATTGGATAAACCCGACACAGGGATAACTTCGATATTCGGAAGCGCTCTTGCGGTTTGAGCATTTGAGTCAAGAACAATAATCCGGCTGTTTCCTTGACTGATCTCCCCGATAAACTCATCGAGTTCCTGTTTTTCACCCTCATCTAATGGTTTTGCAATTACATTGTGGTTACCCACCAAAGAATAGTTATCAAAGACAAGAAGAAATTCCTCCTTAATCATTATTTTCTTTGTTTCCCCGGCATCAGCGTTCTCCCCGTTCAGATGATGTCCTATCATTTGCAGAATGCTTTCTTTAGAGTATGCTCCTTTTCGATAATCAAAATAAAACGCTGTTTTTCTTCTGGCCTGCGCCACCAGTTTATAGGCAACATTGTGAACCAGATGAGTTTTACCAATCCCGGCCTCTCCAATAAGAAGAGCTATCTTTTGTTTTTTGAAAGCCCGCACAACTCTCGTTAGTTCAGCATCCCTGCCCCAGAATTCAGCAAGTGATAAGTATTCCTGATGAAAACCAACCACATTTTTATTAATTTCCGGAATCAGTTTCGGCTCCGTGGGTTGTAACGCAAGATTGTCTCCTTCAATAAGCTCAAGCTCCCGGTTCCCAAAATGGATGGCAATCGGCCAATCATGTAGATCCTTGGCTTGGGCTGATAATATATTCTGCGGAGTATTCAACTGCATCACCTTTCGGGTTTCCACAACAGCTTTTCCCAGTGAATTGCCCGCTAAGATTTGATTATAGAAAATCTGAAAATACCTCGCTTTTGAGAATGGATAGGATGCGTAGTTCGAAATGACAAGATTATTAGGACCGCCGTTTAAAAACATGGCTGAGCTTTTTTCAAGTTCTTTGGAAAAGTTTTGTTGCTGCCCGGATTCTGCCGGTTTCAGGTCTAATACGAGTCCCTCTATCTCAGCCTCCGTCAGTTTTTTTGAGATTTCTTCAATTGAAATTAACGACTCTTTAGCGGATTCGTTTTCAAACATCAAATGCAGGGTAAATGAACCATCCTGTTTGGCAGCAGCAAGCTTTCCAAAACCTTCAAAATGAATCAAATGATATTTTGACTTACCTTCGGTAATTTTGTTTAGAAAATTGCTCCAGGTAGGAAGCTGCAGCACCTCCAGGTTAATGACATGTTCATGTTGCAACAGCCCCATGTAGAAAAGAGAAAAAGTGGATTGCAAACACTCATCACCAGCGCCGGTCGGTGTTGGAGCAACAATAAGAACGTTCAAGGGTTTTTCGGTAGATAGCGCAAGGCACTTCCTTTCCGGGAGTTCCTGAGGAAGAGTTCTAATGAATGCGGAAACAGATGTGGACAGGTAACGATTTGAATCCGGAAGGACCAATAACTCCCAGGGTTCATTAAAAAACCCTGGTCGATCCGACTCGATTGTGACAACAACATTTTCGAGCTTGTATTCATCAAGCTTCTCTAATATGACATATAAAACATAATCATCAGCAAATAGCTGCTCCCCCATCTCCCTGCCGAGCCGAATTAATTTTTTGACAGTTTTATCTGCCCTCATCCGCTGGTCTTTACAACCGTTAACCAAAAATTCACGGTAATACCATTCCAATTCATCTTTGAACTCCTCATCCACTGGAGATGGGAAATAGTTGACTTCGTGTGACAAGGTTGTTTCCTTTAAAATGGCCTGGATTTCTATTTTTTCCGAAATACCTTGATGACCATGCTTATCAATGATCCTTAAATACGCTTCATTCATATGTTTCTTCCTAAGCATTTATTATGTGGTAATTGTCTACTTTGGGATCAAAACAAGGAACTCCCCAAGACATGTGAATCTGGAAATAAAACAAATGGTTTTTCGAGTAAATATTCATCCCGTTTTACCTGCCCCCGCTTGTTGCGGTTTTCTTGTCTCTTTTTATCAAGACTCATTTTAGAACTGTTCTTGCGTTTTCTACAGGTTGATAGGATAAGCACATTTACAGCTCAAGAGAAAAGTATAGAGCAGGAACATTAGCAGAGATTTTCTTAAACGTCTTGTCCAAAGCGCAAAGCTTATCATAATTAAACAAATAGCCTAATTATTTATATTTTTAAAATTATCGTTTATTTTAGATTTAAGATTATGTTTTAATTTTTTATATCGTCAATCTAAAATATTAAATATATTTTTAACCATTTAATTTATTTACCTATTAAAGATTCTATACGAATTCTTTAACAAAAACCATAATAACAGTCGTCTATAACAAATGACTATTAACTATTCTTGCTCACACACAAATTTTTTTAACTCAATATCGAGCACAGACGTTGAACAAGGGGTTTTAGATATTAATTATAAACATGTTTTATTTATAATTATTTTTGATACTTTTTGGTAAAAAGTTAACATTTTTATTACTATTTATCCGTTCGATATGAAAACAATCGCCTATTAAATGCTGACTATCAGGAGTTTTCAGGTCTAACAGCAATAATCTCTCACAAAAAATCCACAATAGTGTTTAGCAGGTTGTTGCGGCGATATACTTTAAGATATAAATAGACGCCCTTTGGCAGCAAGGCTGGAGGGATTTCATAAAGCTTTTGTTGCAACCCTGCAAGGTTAAACCTGTCAAGAAAATCTTTGGAAGATTGAGGAAAGGTCCATATGTCACCACTCCAGAAATAAGATTTAAATATTAGCTTTGATTGTGTCTCAAACAGTCACATTGATTAGCCGGATTTCACTGTGTTCTTAAAGGATTTCTTTGCTCCGTATCGGTTTGTGTCCAACACAGCTTGATCATTTCAATAAAGGAAAAAAAGGAATCCACCGGGTTGCAGATGTTTTCCCAAAAATCCTTGATTAACTAAATACGGTGATTTTTGAGTTCAGCCATGACAATAGCCAAAAATAATGAGTGCGACGTAGCTATTATTGGTATCGCTTGCAGATTTCCCGGGGCAGAAGACTATCACCGGTATTGGGAAAATCTGGCAACCGGTATAAATTCTATTCGCGAAATCCCCTCGAATCGTTGGGATTTGTCAAAATTCTACTCTTCCGATTTCACGGCCCCAAATAAAAGCATCAGCAAGTGGTGTGGCATAGTAGAGGATTTAGATTGTTTTGATTATCGATTTTTTAATACCTCCCCACATGAGGCACAGTACATTGATCCCCAGCAACGGATGTTGTTGGAAGAATCCTGGCGTTGTGTTGAAGATTCGGGGGTTCCGCTGGAGGAACTCCGATCAAAAAAGACAGCAGTAATAATAGGGGTGATGGCAAATGATCATCTTCATAAAATGGCCGATGCCAGGATTGAAACTTCGGCTTACGCCTGTTTGGGTAATTATGAATGCATCATTGCCAACAGACTTTCCAACTATTTTGCTCTGACCGGGAAAAGCATTTCTATCAACGGGGCTTGTTCCTCATCAGCTATAGCCATCCATGAAGGTCGAAAATCACTGCAGTTAAAAGAGAGTGACTATGTTCTGGCCGGCGGAGTCAATCTCAATATTCATCCCTGGAAGTATGTTTCGTTTTCAAAAGCGAGGATGTTAAGCCCTGACGGTCAATGCAAGACATTTGATCAGGACGCAAACGGTTATGTTCCCGGAGATGGTATTGGTGTCTTGCTCATGCAACTCAAAGAAAATGCAATTGAAGCGGGAAACCATATTTACGGAATTATCAAGGGATCAGCCGTTAACCATGTAGGCGGAACCGACTCCATAACCGCACCGGACATTGAAGCGCAAAAATCTGTTATTTTGGATGCGTACAGTGATGCCGGTATATCACCTGATTCTGTTTCATATGTTGAGGCTCATGGAACCGGGACCTCTTTGGGAGATCCCATTGAAATCCAGGCAATCAGCCAGGCTTTTGCTGAATACACGGAGAAAAAATCCTTTTGCAAAATCGGGTCGGTAAAAACCAATATCGGTCACCTGGAAGCCTCTGCCGGTGTGGCCGGCGTTATAAAAGTTTTAATGATGATGCAGAACCAGGCCATACCGCCCAGTTTGAATGTCAGCATCTTAAATCCGCTGATTCAGTTTGAGCAGACACCGTTTACGGTGGTCCAAAACCTTGAACCATGGAAGCCAACCAGCCATGAAAAAGGATTGAGGGCCGGGATCAGTTCCTTTGGTTTTGGAGGAGCCAATTGCCACATTTTGTTGGAGTCATACCCAGAGTCACTTCCCGGGAAAAAGCTCCCGGATTCAAATAAAGCAACTGCCACAGCAAAATCTGTTTATCCTTTTTTATTGTCTGCGCGCTCTTTATCCAGCCTTGAGCTGGCAGTCAAAAAATGGATGTCTTATCTGGAAAGCTCCGATCCCAACACACTTAAGATCGAGGAAATATCTTCCACGCTTCTCCATGGACGCCAGCATTTTAACTTTCGATTTGCCTCACTAGTTTCTGATATCACTGAAATCAAAAGCGCTTTGAGAGGATTTGAACCTAAAAATTCACAAGTATACAAATCGTTATCCCTGCACATAAATGATGTATCAGGCAGTGTTCAGGTTTTTGCAGACGATGCCCGTGAAAATACCGCTTTTTTTTCAAAGATTTCAGAGCTTAAAAAGCAAACCGGGATAACCGGGCAACCGGAAAAATCGGAAACACCTGTTGTTGATGCATTCATTCAATCTTACCTATATCTAGCCGATTTACTGACAGCAGGTTTTAAACCGGCACATATTTTGGCATCAAAAGAGGGCTTCTGGCTCGGGTTGGCAATTTCAGGGATCGTCTCTGTGCAAGATGCGATTAAAGCACAATTAGGAAGACAGCATATAAAGACGTTAAAGGTCAAAAGGCCCGTGATACCAATCCTTAATCCCCTGGCAAACCGACTGGTTCGTCTATATCACATTGACCATCTGTATTTCGAGAAACTGATAGAAAGCAGTTTCCTTGATCAAAAGCAAATAGATGGCTTGCTACTGTTTTATAAGAAACTGAAATCAAACCAGTTTACCTTTAAGAAGTATATGGAGGAATGGGACAAACACCTGGAAAAGGCTGGTCAAGCCGTAGATCGCCTGATCAATGAGACTGGTGATAAGGTTCATGTGCCGGAGTTGCCGAGGCAGTCCCTGCTTTTGTTTGTGATTTTAAACTCTTCTTTACAAAGGCTTCATCAAAAATGGAGTTTACCGTTCAATTCAGGCATCCAGAATATGCCTTTTCTTGAATTGACCGACCTGATCATTGATGAAGTCGTCACAAAAAGAGAACTGGTTCAGCTTCTACTTGGTGACCGGTCAAATAAAAGCACCTTCTATCATGAAATCAATGAACGACAGCATAAACTCGATCCTGTAAAGCCCTATCAAATCCTTAAAGCCTGCAATACAGCAATTCGGGAAATCGATGATTTTCAACACTGGTGCGAGTCATGGTTGAAAGGGAATCCATCAATCCAAGGTTTTGAAGAAAGCAATTCATGTTTTTTCGGACGGATGACGAAAGAGCAAAATGTTATTTCCATCAATCCGAACACTTCCAGCTACCAGCAAAGTGTTGAACGGACCTTGGTGGATTTATGGAAAAACGGAGCAGAGATCGATTGGCGCAAGGTCACACCGGTTTCAAAATCCAAAAAAGTTCCTTTGCCGACCTATCAATTTGAAAAACACCGCTTGGACTTCCTTGGCAGGCCTGCTTTTACTAACGGCCCATCAGAAGACAGCGCGAAAACACCTACAAGTGCTCCCGCTCCGACAATAGCCATTGCGGCTCATGAGAATCATGCCAATCGTTATGTTGCAACGTTAAAGTTTGAGGACTGGTTTGTTCGTGATCACGTGATTGATGGCAAAACGGTCTTACCGGGTGCCGTTTCGGTTGAAATGCTGTTTACGGCTTTTAAAAAGCATAGTGGAAGACTTCCCGACATTATAGAAAGTATTACCTGGTACAAGCCTGTATTTTTCGATGCGGACAGGACATTGAACATAGATTTTGAAACAACAGGGGAATCAAGCAGTTTTTCGATATTCAGCGAATCCGACACAGGTAACAAAGATATCCACGTAAAAGGAAAGTTAAGCAGTTCCCGGGAATTACCATTGAAGCCTGCCCCTGTTGTTCCCGAGCGCATCATGAACCAACATCAAGCATTTTTAAACAAAACTGCCGTTTACGATGCATTCCAAAAAGCCGGATATTGTTATGGACCGGGATTTCAAGTAGTTGAGTCGGCCTATATCAATGACCTGGAAACCCTGGCGGTGCTTTCGATTTCCAAAGACCAGGAGTTGGAACATGCTTTTGCCGTTCATCCCGCATTGTTGGACGGCGCACTACAAACTGCCATTATTCCTTTGCTGGAAGTTGCCACCAGACAAAAGCACTTTTATTACCCGTATTTTGTAGAAAAACTATATTGCAATCATGATGTGTCGGAGCCCAAGTTTGCGCATATTACTTTAACTCATCCTGATCAGCCGGCTGATTCTGACATAGTAAAATGCCACGTTAATGTATTTAACAACAAAGGGAATTCGTATCTTCATTTAAGGAATCTTTCATTTAAAAAAGCGGTCAGCAAGCCGGTCCACGCACCTGATATTGAGCTGAATCTTTCCACTGTTCTTTATGGATCAGCTTGGCTACCCAGTAATGATGTATCTATCAAAACTCTTCCTAATCGATCTCAAAAGCAGCACATCATTTTTTTCCTCCCTCGTATATCGAATGATGTGGATGTTTTTGAGATAAAGCGTATTGCCAGGGTGTTTGAAACAGGACTCCCGTCGATTGTCGTGCGTCCTTCCAATGAATACAAACAAATTGATAACACCTGTTTTGATATCGTTCCCAACAACCTGTCTAGCTATCTTTCACTATTACACACGCTGGCTCGGCAAGGAATGGTTATCAGCGATATTCTGCATTTATGGTCATATGGTGTCGAATTATCCGAGGCTGCCGACTTAAATGAACTAAAAACCTTCAGTATCAATTCTCTGTTCAATCTTTGCAAAGCCATTAGCACCGTCAATCCGGAACAACACGTCAATATACTCTATTGTTATCACAAGAGCTGGGCTGCACTAAATCCCATCCCTGCTGCTTTAAGTGGATTTTTCAAATCGGTTGGTTTGGAGAACTCCGGAATACATGGTCGAGTACTTGCGATCGGCAGCCACGAACATGATAAGGGGAAATTGCCTAAGCTTGAACTGCTGAAAAAGGAGTTTGACTATCACTTACCCGCTGGAACGGAAACCACCCTCAATAATAATGAAAGACGTTTGTTTGCCTATCAACAAACAAGTTTTGCAGACCAGAATCGATATCGTTTATCGATCAGGGAAAACGGTACCTATCTGATTACCGGAGGATTGGGTGGAATCGGGGTTATTATCAGTGAGTATTTGCTTAGTCAATCCAGAGTAAACCTCATATTAACCTGTCGCTCTGAGGCTTCAAATGATCAATTAAAAGAGTTAACCGCCGGGAATCAAAATACTTCAAAAATCACTTACCTGAAGTCGGATATTGCCTCACAACAGGGCGTTGACGAGTTAATCTCCCATTTAGACAAAGACAACCAGTCTCTGAACGGTATCTTTCACTGTGCAGGTGTTACCCATGACGCGACGCTCCACAATAAAGAGCTGTCTGATGTGAACCGGGTTATAGGTTCTAAGGTCGATGGCACGTTATACCTTGACGAAGCAAGCAAGAATGAACCATTGGACTTTTTTATTCTGTTTTCTTCCACCACGGCTGTTTTCGGCAACATAGGTCAATGCGACTATGCTTTTGCAAATCGGTTTTTGGATTACTATGCACCCTATCGTGAAGAATTAAGACAGCGTGGGGAAAGATCGGGCAGCACCATCAGCATCAATTGGCCCGTATGGAAAGACGGAGGCATGCAAATTTCCGAAAGTATTAAAAAACAGTTTTTCAACCTTTTTGGAATAGTTCCTTTAAACACCAACGAAGCGATTAAAACCCTTGAAACAGCTTTTGTTGCACCATTTCAAAATCTTTTGGTGGTGTCCGGAGATCAAGATAAAATTACCAGGGATCTGACAATTTATCAAAAGGAAGAGATGACAATCGCAAAACAGGAGTCTGATAAAAGACCGAAACCGGACGACCAATCCTATTTACAATTATTTCAGGATGAATTTACTGCTATCGCCGCATCCCAGCTTCATCTGGACGCTTCAGCCATCGATATTCATGAGGATATGAGTGACTTTGGCTTTGACTCAATCAGTTTCACAGACATTACCAATGCTCTTAATGATAAATTCGAAATAGGCTTGGCTCCAACAATCTTTTTTGAAAAGAAGACGTTGGCCCGAATCGTTGATGCTATCTGGGAGGATTATCGCGAAGAGCTGCTTCACTATTATGGAAAGACTGACGATCTGAATAAAAAGGAATTTGAAACGATTGCAAAAACAGATGACATGGAAATCAAGGAATCTGGTTCTTCGATCCCTCCAAAAACGGGCAACGGCGTCCATAAAACCAATATAATTGCTGGTAATCCCAAAGCAATTGCGATTATTGGGATGAATGGCAAATTACCAGGGTCTGATAATCTGGAAGAATTCTGGGAACATCTCGAATCAGGCAATGATTTGATTTCTGAAATCCCGGGTGATCGATGGAATTGGAGTGATTACCATGGTGATCCTCGTGAAGAGGAAAACAAAACAAACATAAAATGGGGTGGTTTTATGAGGGATGTGGCCTGTTTCGATGCCCCGTTTTTTAAGATATCTGCTCGTGAAGCCGAATTGATGGATCCCCAGCAACGAATATTGCTGGAGTGCGTTTGGAATACCATAGAAGATGCGGGCTACAATATCGATAGCTTGTCGGGATCTGCCACAGGAGTTTTTATCGCTTCTGCCTTTACTGATTATGATGAACTGCTGTGGGATCATTCCGTAAAAATCGAAGCTCACATGGCCACCGGTTCCGCCAATTCTATCCTGGCCAATCGCATATCATACCAGTTCAATTTTCACGGTCCTTCGGAAAACATCGACACTGCCTGTTCCGGTTCTTTAGTGGCTATATATCGAGGCGTGGAGTCTATTCGAAACGGCAGTTGCGATCAGGTCATAGCCGGAGGTGCCAATTTATTGTTGAGTCCTTCGGTTTATATTGCCTTTAATAAAACCGGCATGCTCAGTACAGACGGTCGTTGCAAAACATTTGATCATAAGGCAAACGGGTACGTGAGAGGAGAAGGTATCGGAACACTACTCCTGAAATCTCTGGAAAAAGCGGAACAGGATGGGGATTACATTTATGCTATCATCCTCGGTGGAGCGGTAAATCACGGTGGTCATACCAACACATTGACCACACCCAATCCCGAGTCACAAACAAACCTGATCAAGGCTGCCTATCAGGACGCCGGTGTTCCCCTTACCAGCATTAGTTATATAGAAACCCACGGAACTGGCACTCCACTGGGAGATCCAATCGAATTAAAAGCCCTGCAGAACGCTTTTGCGGACTCCGGTTTTGAATCCCAAGACAGTGGAGCATTTTGTGGTATTGGTTCACTAAAAACCAATATCGGTCATTTAGAGGCTGCCGCCGGCGTTGCCGGAGTGTTAAAGATCTTATTGTCTCTCAAAAATAAAACCCTGCCTGCTCATATCCATTTTGAAAAAATCAATCCCTATATCGATCTTGAGAAAAGCCCTTTATACATTGTTCAAAAAACTGAATCCTGGCAGCGAATCAAGGATAACGATGGTAACGAGATTGCCAGACGTGCAGGCATCTCTTCTTTTGGCTTTGGCGGTACCAATGCTCATCTGGTGATTGAGGAATATGAGAACGAGAACACCAATCCAGCCATCGAAAAAAATGAGTTGGAAGTCTTTTTGCTAAGTGCTGAAAGCAGGGAGCAGCTTTTGGGATATGCAAATAAATATATTGATTTTCTGGAGAATCTCTCGCGACAGCCAGCAACCAAGCAAGCAGAGCAGTTTTTTAAGAACCTGGTTTTTACGCTGCAAAAAGGTAGAAGGGTCATGAATGAACGGCTAGCCATCGTCGCGAGCAACCCTGATGATTTAACCAAAGGTCTCAGGCAGTTTATCGAGAATAAGACTTCGAAAAACCTGTTTTTGGGCAATGCTGAAAGCAAACGAAAAGAATTGGATACTCTCTTTGAAGGAGATGTCGGCGCTGAAATCGTCCGTGTGATTGTTGAAAAAAGAGATTTAAAAAAACTCTGCCAGCTGTGGGTTTCAGGGCTGGATATCGATTTCTCTCCCGTCAGGCAGAATGCCCATCGAAAACGTGTTCCCTTGCCGACCTATCCTTTTGCAAAACATCGTTATTGGATTGAAGCAACCGTAACAAAAAAGGAAGAGGATTCCGTCAAACCAGCAACTCCGATAAATAACCATTCTCTACCAAAACACCGATCCATCTGCTACTTACCGGTCTGGAGACCGACTCCGTTAAAAGGGGAGGGAACACCGCGAATTGTAAAATCGATAGTCGTGATTTATCGGAGAGGAGATGAAGAGTTGGTTGAGCACCTGAAAGCGGCTCATCCTCAGGATAGTTTTATCGAAATATTGTTAGGAAAATCCTTTAGTCACCACCACAATCAAAAATTTGAAGTAGAAGCTGCCAATCCTGACTTTGATAAAATCTATTCGCACCAAATCGATGTTCCTGATCTGATTTATTATATTGAATCGCCCTTGCCGGGGCAGTCCCTGTCGGCAACCCATAAATCTCAAACGGAACAGGTTTGCAAGTCTGTTATCCAACCATTCCTTGCACTTATCAAATTTCTGGAAAAAAGACAAAAGCACCCGAAGAGTGTCGCCGTCAAATTGATTACCGTTAACGCCCTCCACCTGTGGCCTGGTGACGAAATAAATCCGGCAGGTTCGGCTTTACACGGGTTTGCCAGAGCTGCTGATAAGGATTGTGAAAACATTGATATTTGCAGCCTGGATATTAGTAAAAAGGAGATTGACAATCAACTGGCCAGTAAAGTTATCACTGAACCGCTCATTGAGGGTGTCCGGGATGTTACCTATCGAAACGATGTTCGTTACCAACGCTATCTGACACCGATTAAACTGAACAGCCCGGGTAGTCATCCTTACCGCGAGAGAGGCGTATATATTATTCTCGGAGGATTTGGAAACCTGGGTTTTAAAACCGCCCTGCACCTGGCTCAACACTATAATGCCCGATTGGCAATTATTGGTAGAAGAGAGACCGACGAACAAACAAATTATCTCTTAAACATATTGAATCAGCAGAGTGGGGAGGCTATTTACATTCAAGCCGATATCAGTTCTACAGAAGAATTGGCACAAGCATTAGATGTTACAAAAAAACATTTTGGGGAAATCAACGGCGTGATCCACACAGCGATGAATTACGATGAAACACCATTCGGCGAGCTGACCAATGACACTATCAGAACAATGTTCAGACCAAAGATCGATGGCGTTATCAACCTGCTAAACGAGTGCCGGCACGAGAAACTGGATTTCATCCATTTTTTCTCCTCAGCCCAGGTTTTTTCAGGCGCGAAAAAACGTGCACATTACGCTGCTGCTTGCTCCTATGCAGACGCTTATGTGCAAACTATCAGCCGAACAGTCCCGTTTGATCTGAAAATAATCAACTGGGGATTCTGGCACCGACCCAATAATGATGAGAATAAACAGGCATTCGCAGCCTCTTTGTCGGATCAGGGAATATTCTGCCTACAGGAAAATGAAGTGCTTGCCCTGTCAGACCAGTTCTGCGCTCAATCTTCCCCACAAGTGGCTATCTTTGATGTGAGTGATTCGCTTTTGGAACTAATGGGGGTCAGGTCTGACTATTCTCTTTCCCTGTTACCCCAAGGCGCTCTGCCTACTCTCAAACCCGGGATATTGTCATTCTCGGAGGCTGACCACGAAGCAAAGCTATCAGTTGACACAGAAGCGATCAAACATATCACCGGGTTTATGAATGATTTGCTATTAAATGCGTTGGACAAGTTAGGTTTGTATGCAACCGCCGGTGAAAAAATTCCGTTAGAATCCATTGAGCGAAAATATGGTCTGCAACCTCATTATTCGAGGTTGTTGCATTACATTCTGGATTACTTGAATGAATTGGGTTTTATCATTAAAAAAAGTGATTTTATAGAGATTTGCGGATCTGCAGTTAAAAAAGGAGAATACCTCGATATCGCTCGAAATGCCGATCAGGTAAAAACCCAACTAGCAGGCCAATATCCCGAATACCGACCTTTTCTTACCGTAATCCACAGGGTACTGAGCCAATATGACGAATTACTGACAGGGATGTTATCTCCAATTGATCTGTTTTTTTCCTCAGAAGCCAAGGGGATCATTGAACGGATTTATCGAGATAACCTGATTGCCGACTTCCACAATGACAAGGTTTTAAAACTAGTCAGGACCTATATAGGGAAAAGATTGTTAACCCTAAAATCCGGGGAAAAAATAAACATCCTGGAAATCGGCTCAGGAACCGGTGGCACCAGTATTCCGGTAATAGAATCAATCGCTGAATTTTCTGCGGATGTCCGCTTTAGTTTTACCGACATTTCTCAAAGCTTTCTCAACAATGCCAGAACCATACTGGAAAAGCCCTATCCTTTTGTTGATTACAAAATTTTAGATATTGAACAAAACATCAAACACCAGGATTTTCAGGTGGGTCAGTATGATTTGGTCTTTGCTTCCAATGTACTTCACGCAACCCGCGATATTCGAAACTCCTTGGGTAATGCCAAACAATTACTAAAAAATAACGGTTGGCTTATTTTGAATGAGGTTACCAAGGTTCAGCCTTTTGTTTCCTTATCGTTTGGCATCCTTGAAGGATGGTGGCGGTTTGAGGATTCCGATTGTCGTCTCAAAAACTCTCCATTGCTGGATATAAAGCGTTGGAAAAACCTGATGCGGGAAACAGGCTTCAAGTCCATCGAAACCGCTGTTAAACCTGAATATACCGAGAACGATCTCCTCTCCCAAACCGTGATTATCGGAGAAAGCAATGGTGTGATCAGGGATGAAGCGGATGTTGCCCAAGTCACTGCGACTATCCCACAACAGAAACCTTTATCAAAACAAGCAGTGTGGAAACACGCTGGTCAGCCAAATTTACAAGGTGAAATAATCCATATTATCAGCCAGGTATTAAAGGTTAACCCGGATGAGATCAAGCTTGAGGCCAGTTTCCAACGCCTGGGCTTTGATTCTATCCTGGCCCTTGAAATGACTGAGCTGCTTTCCAAAAGGTATGGCGTCAAGTTAAAGCCCACCGAACTGATTGAGCACACATCGATTAATGAGTTTATTTCTGGATTTAAACCGCTGGATTCTGAACATGCAGGATTCGATGATCCCCCCACCAATGAACTTGAAATAGTCAGTGATTATAAACCGGAAGCAGTCATCATGCGGACTAAATCCAAGCCTCAGGAGCCTGTCGCAATTATCGGTCTCAGCGGTGTTTTCCCCGGTGCGGAAGATGTGAGTGAATTCTGGAAGAACCTTGCCAAAGGCAAAGCTTCAATAGCCCATTATCCTAGCCATCGATCCAATCACTTGTTCGAGGATTTGAAAGAAAAATTCCTGGAAGAAGGTAAAGACATTTTTTGGGGAGGATTTTTGTCTGATGTCTCCACGTTTGATCATGATTTTTTTGCCATATCACCTCGTGAGGCTCGGGTAATGGATCCACAGCAGCGGATCATACTGGAGACAGCCTGGAAAACCATCGAAGATGCCGGATACAGAGCATCAGATTTATCCGGAAGCAAGACAGGCGTATTTGTTGGGATAGGTAAACCGGATTATTACGATTTGATCAGAAACAGTGAAAACGGATTTGATTCCCATACTCTGACCGGCATCAGCACGAATCTTACGGCAGCCCGAATATCCCATCTTTTACGCTTCCAGGGACCGTGTGAGATTGTTGATGCTGCCTGTGCCGGTTCATCGATTGCCATACACAAGGCTGTGGAAGCGATTCGTTCCGGTTCTTGTAATGCGGCCCTGGCCGGAGGAATTAACCTGATGATGGCGCCCTACAACTTTCTCAATTTGCAACAAACCGGTTTATTGGCAGACAAGGGCCAGGTCAGAATATTTGATAAAAACAGTGACGGGTTCGTCAGAAGCGAGAGTTCTGCGATCATTATGCTTAAGCCTTTGAGTCAGGCAATTTCTGATCGTGACAATATTTATGGACTTATTAGGGGAACGGCAGCCAGTTTCGGAGCTCAAAACGAGTTTCTGACAAAACCGGACGAAAAGACTCAATCAGAAGTCATAAGACAAGCGATTAGGAACGCTGGCCTGACTCCTGACCAGATCGACTACATTGAGGCCCATGGATCAGGCAATTCCATCGGAAATACAATAGAGATTAATGCCTTCAAAAATGTCTTTTTGACTGACTCTATCAACCGGACAAGAAGATCAGTCCTGAGAATCGGGTCTTTAAAAGCCAACATCGGGCATGCAGAAGCAGCCTCTGGTATCGTAGGATTGATCAAGGTTCTTGGTTCCTTTCAGAACAGCAAGCTACCGCCAACGCTGGGATGTGAATTAATAGACCCTGACTTAGATTTAAAGTCAGAATCGATTGAGATTCTCACCCAACCGTTGGACCTGACAAGCCAACAACGCGATAAAGCCTCGTCAGCTCCTTACCGAGCCGGGATCCACTCATTTGGTTTTGGGGTGTTCAATAGTCATCTGGTTGTTGAGGACTATGTCGGCCAATCCGAAGAATCACATGAGGGGAATGCTGTCAAGCAGCCAGAGCTGTTTGTTTTTTCGGCTCGAACTGCTGAAAGCTTAAAACAATATCTGCAGATATTTAAACGGTTTCTGGATTCAAATCCCAAGCTCAACCTCGGTAATGTTGCTTATACCTTACAGATGGGAAGAGAACCCATGGAAGAAAGGTTAGCTGTTGTTACCAGCTGTCAGCAAGAACTCGGTGAGATTATTGAAGCCATTCTGTCCGGCCAAGCAATAGACTCCTCAAAAGCGATTATGGGCCGGGTTCACATTCCAGAAACACCCGATTCCTTGTTTCCCAGACAAACCATTGTGTCATCCTGCGGCAAAACTCAACTCGATATAAAGCAGCTAGAGCGGATGGCCCGAGACTGGATCGAAGGAGAGACTGTCAATTGGAATTTGCTGCATCATCAGAGAAAACCATCCCGAGTTTCCTTGCCCACGGTATGTTTTAAAAAACAAAAACACTGGATTGAGATAAGACGCAAATCGGCGGCAATGGGTTCGGAATACGCCTCTCAGGCCTTAAAGAGGCAACAATCCCTCAAGTCAACTTTAACAGAACTGGTCAAAGAGGCTCTGGCTCGTCCGGATCTTGATCTCCAGGGTGATGAAAAACTGAGACGTTACGGATTTGATTCTCTAATGCTGATATCAGTTGTCAACAGTTTATCAATAAAAACAGACTATAATCCTTTCTTAAAATCTTTGGCAAAAGCGTCAACGATTAATGAAATGGTTGACATACTGGACAATCAAAAACCGGAGCCGGGCAACACCAATACCGCGCAAAAGCACCTGGCGGAAGATGAGGTCTATTACGCGATCCTCCGAAACCTGGAACAGGGCAAGATCCTTCCCGACCAGGCGATATCATTAAAAAATAGATTGCTTTCTGAATATTCAGGGTAAGTAATAATGGAACTTCAAAACGAAAAAGAACTGTTTGAACGAGTAGCATCCCATGAACTGTCGGCTTCTGAAGCTATGGTATTGATAAAAAAAGATTTTCAGTCCCGACCTGTCACCAAAAACCAGCCGGACAAGCTTGATCCTGAGATGTTTGCTCTCACAGATGGGCAACTGGGACTCTGGTCTCACCAAAAGCTAATTCCACAAAGCACCGCTTACAATATTCCTCTGGTTTTCAACTGCCTGGTTGAAATTGACACTCGTTTATTGAAAAAAACCTGGGCGAGTCTTTGTGACCGTCATAAGTGCCTTAAAGCTGTTTTTTTTGAAAAGGATGGAACTGTCTATCAATCACTAAACCAACAGGTTGATCTGATTTTTAAAGAAATCGAACTGACTGATACAGACAGAGATGTCGTGAACACCGTTGAAAGCTTAATCCAACAGAGCTTCAAACTGCAAAATGAATTACCGGCAAAGCTATACTGTTTGAAATGCATTGATAAGCCCCCCATTCTTGTTTTTCTTTTTCATCACATCGTAATTGACGGCATCTCGTTGGGTATCATCATCAAAGATTTTCAACACTTCTACCTTTATCATGCCGGCCAACAGAGCAATGCCCCAGCCGAACAAACAACTATCTATGACAATTTCCAAAGCTGGCAGAAAAACTGGCTGGCTAGCACCGAAGGGCAACAAGCCAAGAAGACCTTACTAAAGAAGCTCACAACGGATATTCAGCCCTTAGACATCTATACCGGAAAAAAGAAACAAATAAATCCGACATTTAATGGAGAATTTTATCTAGTTGATCTGAACAAAGCTCTGAGTGATGACTTACACTCGTTTGCCAGAGAAAACGACATATCCGTTTTTTCAATCATGCTTTCTGTATTCATTCTCCTGCTTTACCGTTACAGCCATCAACAAGAGCTTATTGTTGCCACACCCTTTGCCGCTCGTCCCCGGGCTGAATTTGAGAACCAGGTGGGTTTTTTTACCAACTTGTCTTTAATCAAGGGCTTGCTGGAAGACCAAATGTCTTTCAAGGAATTAATGGTCAACATTAAAGAGGAGGTGATTGATCTATTTGGTTACGGCCATTATCCCTTTACCCTGGTTCAGCAGGATATCAGCCTTAAAAAAAGAGTAAACAGGCTCCATCAGCAATTTCATGCTGCGTTTTATTTTCAAAGTCCAATTGAAACTGAGGCATGCGACTCAAAAACCATTCTGCTTGCAAGGGATTTACGATTTAATCAAACAGGCGAGTCTGATTTAGTATTGGATGTCGTACCAGCGGGAGATCACAGCAAGCTCTACTTCAAGTACAATCCTGATAAATACGCAAAAGATGTGGTAGTTCAGCTTTCAACGAGTTATCTATACCTTCTGCAACAAGTTGTTAAAAAATCCGATCAAGAGATAGCGAAATATTCCTTGTTACCTCCTCCTCTTGAAACCAAAACAAAAGGACAATGTCTTGGGGCCATACAGGAGTTTGATGATAGCCTGACACTTTTTAACCGATTCAGGAGGCAGGTTGAAATACACCCCAAAAAAACTGCCGTATGTTTTGAAGATCAGGAGCTTTCCTATCAAACGTTGATGCAGCTTGTGGAGGCCTGTGTCGGCTTTTTTGACAAGCAAGGCATTAAAAGAGGTACACGAGTCGGGATTTTGATGTCTCACGGCCTGGAGCTGTTGATTGGATTGCTTGGTTTTTACAAAATTGGCGCGACCTATGTTCCGCTGGATCCAACCTACCCTGCCAAAAGACTATCTTACATTCTGAATGATACCGCCACAAAACTGCTGGTCACAGAGCCGGGAATTGATGTGTCGTCCCTGTCTTTTGAAGGCACAACCATCATTCAGGATAGTAAAAAACTGCTAAACGCGAGGATTGCTAACGGCAGAAAAATCTCAGCATTGACCTGTCAAGGTCCGAAAAAAGAAGATATTGCATACATCATCTACACCTCTGGCTCAACAGGCAACCCCAAGGGAGTGAGAACCACTCAAAAAGGTCTGCTTAACTTTCTCCTTGGTTTTGAATCAGCATTGGATTTTAGTGATCGGGATAAAACACTCTCACTGACATCGATCTGTTTTGATCCTTCAATTCTTGAGCTTTTTCTGCCTTTGATTACAGGTGGTTCAACAGAAATCCTGCCTGCTTCGATATTGAAAAATGGTAATGCTCTCAAGGAAAAAATAGAGAATTCCGGAGCAACTGTTATTCAGGCAACCCCTGCCACATATAAAATGCTCTTCTCAGCCGGATGGGAGAAAAAGATTCATGCAAAAATCCTCTGTGGTGGGGAATCACTGACACCGGAATTGGCTGACGCTTTACAAAAAAGGGGAACTGAGTTGTGGAATGTTTATGGGCCCACGGAAGGGACAGTATGGTCGGCTTTGGGAAAAATAGAAACCGATGATCAGATCACTGTTGGTCGCCCCATATGCAACATGCAATATTATGTGCTGGATAAAAACCGAAATCCGGTGCCTAACGGAGTAAGCGGAGAGCTTTACATTGGCGGCATTGGTTTGGCAGACGGTTATGAAAATCTGGCAGAAAAAACACGAGACACCTTTCTCACAAATCCTTTTCATCCCGAATTATCCGCAAACATCTATAAATCCGGTGATGTCGTCCGTTTGTTACCGAATGGCAATATTCAATACATTGATCGAATTGACAATCAGGTCAAGTTAAGAGGGTATCGAATTGAGCTGAATGAAATCGAAGCAGTTATCAAAAAAAACGAGGGTTATCAATACGCAACAGTTGTTGTCAGAAAAGACAAGCAGGGTCATGACCATCTCATGGCCTTTCTTAATCTACCTGAAAATGACCTATCCACTGAACATTCCAGAATCAGGCAAAGCTTGAAGAAAAGTCTGCCAGGTTACATGATTCCTGCGCGATTTATCTTCTTAAAGACCTTCCCTTTAACCTTAAGCAGGAAGGTAAATCGTAAATATCTTGCCACTGCTCCTTTTAATGAAATCATTGAGAAATTCGGCACCAAGGATGTTATACCCGCAGCGACCGCATACCAGGTTGAAATATCAAAACCATCGCAACGATTGGTGGCAACCATTGAGTCGCAGATTAAAAGGATCATCTCTGCTATTCTTGACATACCGGCTTCCCAGATCGATGAGGATCAATACCTGGGAGAATACGGATTTGATTCCATCCGCTTTACGGATTTTAGTAATCAGCTGAGCCAAAAATACCTTATAGACATCGATCCCACAGTCTTTTTCGAGGCTACTTCCGTAGAGGCCATCTCCAAGCTCCTGGTTAACGACTATTATGAAGCAGTGGCAAAGATTCATGCTGATAGCTTAAATACGCAGGATAAAACCAAACAGGATCCGGCTCCGCCTTCGACGATTGGTAAAACATGTGAAGTCATTAAAAACCATGAGATTAAAGTACCGACAACAGTTTTTCAACCAACACAACCTATTCCTATTGCAGTAATTGGGGCAGCCGGGCGCTTTCCCCAATCTGATTCCATCGATGAACTATGGGATCACCTGGAAGCGCAAACGGATTTAATAACCAAAATACCCGTCTCAAGGTGGGATTGGGAGTCTTATTTTGGCGATGCGCACACAGAGGTGAACAAAACCAGCGCGATTTGGGGCGGATTTATCAACGAGATTGACCAATTTGACCCGCTTTTTTTTGGTATTTCTCCCCGTGAGGCCGAATTGATGGACCCCCAGCATCGCTTGTTTCTTGAAGTTGTCTGGCATGCTATTGAAAACGCCGGTTATGATCCGAGATCGCTGGCAGGGTCAAAGACTGGTGTCTTGGTAGGAATCGGAAGCTTCGATTACTGGCAAATGCAGTTTCAGCTGGGAAAACCCGTGGACAACCACACCCTGTCCGGAATATCCCACGCGGTGGCCGCAAACAGGGTTTCTTACCTTCTGGATTTAAAAGGACCAAGTTCAGCTATTGATACCGCCTGTTCCAGCTCACTGGTAGCAATTCATCGGGCTATCAAAATGATCAAAGACGGACAGTGTGATCTGGCTATTGCCGGCGGAGTCAATTTAATCATGCATCCTTACCTGACCCTGGCTTCGGATAAGGGGGGCATGATGAGCCCTGTGGGACGTTGTAAAACCTTTGATGCTTCAGCAGATGGTTATGTCCGAAGTGAAGGCGTTGGTGCAGTTTTGTTAAAGCCTTTGTCAAATGCGGAAAGGGATGGAGACTATGTTTACGCTGTGATTAAAGGATCGGCCGAAAATCACGGCGGAAAAACCAACTCACTTACAGCGCCCAATCCAACAACCCAGGCGGATTTGCTTCTACAGGCTTATCAAGATGCCGATATCAGCCCCGCTACTGTATCGTACATTGAAACCCATGGAACCGGGACAGCTTTGGGAGATCCTATCGAAATTAACGGACTAAAGCTGGCATTTAAGCAATACTTCCAGGGACACAATCTTGATGTGCCCAAAAAGGGCTTTTGCAGCCTGGGATCAATAAAATCAAATGTTGGACATCTTGAAGCTGCCGCTGGAATCGCAGGCTTTATCAAATTACTGATGTCGCTGAAAAATAAGACTCTCCCTGGTGTTTTACACTTCAAGAAAGAAAATCCTTATTTAAAACTAGACCAGTCTCCCTTTTATGTGCAGCGGAAAACATCTCATTGGCATCGATTAAGAAATGAATCCGACGCAGCCATCCCCAGGCGTTGTGGAATTAGCTCTTTTGGTTTTGGAGGATCATATGCCCACATCGTTTTGGAAGAATATGAAACCAAAACCGGAGCCAACCAGCTCTCTCCTTTAGATACCGAAGAACAGATAATACCGCTGTCTGCCAGGAGTAAGGCAGAGTTAAAACAGTATGCGGAAAGGCTGTTGGATTTTCTGAAAAAACAGGGAAATCAACAAGATGAAAACTCGCAAACCTCTGTATCTTGTTTGGCAGACATTGCTTTCACTTTGCAAAACAGTCGGACATCCCTACCGGATCGTTTGGCTTTGGTGGTGACCAGTATTCCGGAACTGGTCAACAAATTAGTCGATTATACAAGGTCCAAAGAGGATTCAACTGCTGTTTTTAATAATCGGGTAGAAAAAGGGACACAGCTTGAAGATATTACGGCAGGTAAAGCCGGTGAGGTTTTTTTAAACGCTTTGCTCCAAGAACGGGATTTATCAAAATTGGCACGATTCTGGACCATGGGTTTAAAGATTGATTGGCAAAAACTGCATCCGGATAAAAACCGAAAACGAGTCCCGCTACCGGGATACCCTTTTAATCGCAAAAGATATTGGATTGAGGAAGAAGATTCGCAACATCCCGCAGCTGCTCAAAATCCCGCAGAACCGCAGCAGGAAAAAACGAATCATCAGACCTTATGTATCGTTCCCACATGGCGTAAAAAAGAGCTGACCTATTCAAATTCCTGGTGTCAGAACCTGCAAACAATCCTGGTAATTGTAGATGACGAAAACCACCGCAAATTGCTGGAAAGCACTTTTAAAAAAATGCCTGGTGATATTCCCAACATCATTTTGATCCAGTGGGCCAGTGGTTTTAATCGCGAAAAGCCGGACGTCTTTTGCATCAATAACAAAAATGAGAACGAATTTGCCGAGCTGCTGGCCATTTTACAAAAAGAAAATCTGCTTCCGGATGCAATTGTTCAGTTTGCTTCATCCAAGCAAACAACCAATAGCAAGGTCTTTGAAAAATCGATAGCAGATGGCATTGACTCCATCTTCAGACTGACCAGGACGTTATTTAATAAAAAGATTCGAAATCTTAAATATCTATTTGTTTATAGTTCGGCAAATAATGAGCCTGTAGACCATCATGTAGCAGTCAACGGCTTTTTTAGGACCTTGCGCAAAGAAAACCGGAACTATGTTTTCAAAACCGTTGAAATTGACAACCGAGTTCGCACATTGGCTGTTGATTCATTACTGAAGGTGCTTGATGAACTGGATGATCAATCAGATCATGACGTTGAAGTAAGATTACTCGATAAAAGCAGAGCAACCAGAACGCTTGAAGAAATCAGCGCAGACACTATTGAATCCATGATACTGGATCAGGATCTCAGTAGTTTCAAAATGAATGGCAATTACCTGGTCACCGGAGGAGTCGGCGGTCTTGGGTTAAAACTGGCACGCCATCTGGCACTCAACTACCAGGCAAACCTCATTCTGACAGGAAGGACCCAAGTCAATGATGAGATTTCGAGAATCCTGGAGGAGTTCAGCTCAAATGGCAGCGAAGTTCACTATATTAATGCTGACATAGCCATAGCTTCAGAAACAGAAAGCTTAATTGCCAGAGCGAGAGAAACGCTGGGACAGCTCGACGGCATTTTGCATTGTGCCGGAATTGTTAATGATTCTCTGTTCTTTCAAAAAAGTGAAAGCGATTTTAAGCAGGTAATCTTACCCAAGGTTTTTGGAACGCGACATCTCGATCATTTTACCCGGGAAGAAAAACTGGACTGCTTTATCATGTTTTCATCCCTGTCTGCGCTTTCAGGGAATCAAGGCCAATGTGATTACGCCTATGCCAACGCATTTATGGATTCGTTTGCCATCAGCCGTGATCACCTGACAAAAACCGGCGCAAGGTTTGGTAAGTCACTCTCCATCAGCTGGCCCTTATGGCGTGAAGGCGGAATGAAGGTTGATCTCAAAACCGCTGAAACAATAAAAAACCTCAAAGGGATTGTCCCTATCGACACCGAATTGGGTATAAAGGCACTGGAATGGGGGTTAAATCAAGACAGACCACATTTTGCAATTATGCACGGTATTCCAGACAAACTGCCGAAACTGTTTGAATTCGATTACAAAACAGACAGAGTTGGAGCATCAACAGCCAAACCCATCGAATCTGCGTTTTGGCCCGTTAAAGAAGCAACGATTCAAAAACAAACCACAGAGGATCTTTTAATAATAGCTTCCGAGATTCTGCGACTTCCGCAAAGCGAGATCAGTTCTACAGAAAATCTAAGTTCTTATGGTCTTGATTCATTGGGTTTAGTCGAATTTACCAATCGCATTAAACAGTCATACCAAATCGAGGTGTCGCCCGCATTGTTTTATGAGTATCAATCGATTGATGCCATCAGCACGTATCTCTTGCAAACGTTCGGCAAGAGCTCAGGCATGTTTCACAAAGGCAAACAGCCCAAAGAGACAAAACCTGGAACTCCACAGAGAACGCCTTTCAATAGGCTAACAACCAATAAGGTCTCACAAGAAAACGATATCGCCATTATCGGTTTAAGTTGCAAAATGCCCCAAGTAGATGATCCCTCTTCTTTTTGGGAGGCACTGGTCGCGGGAGAAGACTTGATCAGCCAATTGCCGGCTGATCGCATGGAATTAAGACAGCACTACCATACCAGGAAAAATCCGATCTATCCCTGGGGTGGGTTCATAAACGATGTAGACGCCTTTGACGCCGCGTTTTTTGGTATTGCTCCTCATGAAGCAAGTTTAATGGATCCACAGCAGCGTATCTTTTTGGAAGTCACCTGGAAAGCCATTGAAGATGCCGGGTATAAAGCGTCTGATCTATCCGGAAGCAATACCGGAGTTTTTGTCGGGGTTGCTACCGCAGACTATCGTGATTTGATCAAGGATTCAGGGGCTGATATTGAAGAACACTCCGCCAGTGGGATCTCCCACTCTGTTTTAGCCAACCGGGTCTCCTATTTTTTAAATCTCAAGGGGCCAAGTGAACCGATTGATGCGGCATGTTCAAGTGCTTTGGTTGCTGTTCATCGAGGTATCAATGCAATTCGTAACGGAAACTGTGACCTTGTGTTGGCAGGTGGTGTCAACGTTATTTTAACCCAAATAGGTAATCTATACTTCAAAAAAGCCGGCGTATTAAGTCCCGGCGGCCGATGCAGACCTTTTGATGCAAACGCGGATGGATATGTTCGTGGTGAAGGCTGTGGTGTCGTCGTTTTAAAAGGCTTGAAGCAGGCGATTAGGGATAACGATTACATTTATGCAGTTGTTAAAAGCAGTTCGCAAAACCATAACGGTTCCTCCAACACATTAACGGCTCCCAATGTTAATGCCCAGGCTGAAGCAATAGTCAGTGCTTATGGCTCTGCAAACGTTGACTTTGCAACGGTCAGTTATATTGAAGCACACGGTACCGGAACCAAACTGGGTGATTCGGTCGAGATGCAGGCGTTGATGAAAGCCTGCAAAAAGGTGGAAAAAGAGGGCGACAATCCTGGCAATCAACTTAAAAAATGTGCCATCGGTTCGGTAAAATCCAACATAGGTCATTTGGAAACTGCTGCCGGGGCCGCGGGATTGATCAAACTCTGTCTTGCTTTCAAACATAAAATTCTTCCCCCAAGTATAAACTACAACCATTTAAATCCATTTATTCCTGACAAGAATAACCCATTTTATGTGCTGGATAAGAAAACGGAATGGCACCAAGACCTAAATGAAAAGAATCAGCCGATTCCGAGGAGAGCAGGATTAAGCTCGTTCGGGTTTGGAGGTACCAATGCACATCTGGTATTGGAAGAGTTTACGGAAATGAATGAAACGTCCGGGCCGGCTGATTCCATTGATCAACTGTTCGTTTTTTCAGCCAAAAACCGAAAAAGCCTGGAAGCAGGTGTTAGCTTGTTTATTAAGTTCCTGAAAAAAATAGAAGCGGATAGTCCGGGAAAAAGAGGTCCTTTTAATCTGAGAAACATCGCTTATACTTTGCAAAAGGGAAGGGAGGAGATGGAACAGCGGCTCGCCGTGGTAGCGAAAGCTGTTCCTGAACTAATCGATAAATTAAATGCAGTAACCCGAAAAACACCGATTAACAGTACTGTATTTCAGGGAAAAGTATCTCGCTCCGGAAGACAAGACACACTAGTGACAGACAATGATCTGGCTTTATGGCACCAGCAAAGAGAACTCCTTAAACTGGGTCAGGTTTGGATCAATGGAGCAGGTATCAACTGGGACAGGCTTTATGATAACCCGATCCCAAAGAGAATTCCCTTGCCAACCTACCAATTTCAAAAAACCAGGTTTTGGATACAACAATCAACCAGACCGGGCAATGATCGATTCTCATTGCTTCATCCCATGGTACATGCCAACAACTCGACCTTAGACGAAGTTCGGTTTTCCAGTCGATTTTCAGGTGATGAACCCTTTATCAAAGATCATGTTATTGGCAAGGATGTTATTATCCCTGGGGTGCTGAGTTTGGAAATGGCCAGGGCTGCATGTCAATTCGCCGGGAAACATCACATCAAAAAGTTGAGAAAGCTTGCCTGGTTGAATCCCGTTCGCTTGAATGGCCGGGGCACAGCAATGAAAATTCGCTTACAACAGTCCAATGGAGCCATAAAGTATCAGATTTTCGCACAACTGGAACTAGAGAAGGAAGTACTGCATGCCAAAGGTGAAATCATTGCAGAGCCGATATCGAGCGCCGGCGCTTTCAATCACGTAGCGGTGGATCTTGAAACACACAAAAAAGCCTGTTCCCAAACGCTGAAACGAGATGAATGCTACCAATTGTTTTCAAAAAAAGGATTTAACTATGGTCCGGGCTTCCGGCCGATTGAAGAACTATATTGCAGTGACGACTATGCTTTAGCAAAGATCCATTTAAGTGACACTTACAGAAATCTTGATAATGTATTGCTCAATCCTTTTATTCTGGATGCTGCCCTTCAATCAGTGGGCGGAATAACCGGTCATCAGCAAGTCAGCCGTGGTCCTTTGTTACCGTTTTCCATTGACGAGATTGAGCTGTTTAACCAAAAAGAGCTACCGGAAAAATGTTACGCGCATAGCAGGTTGAATGTGGATCACAGAACAAAGGTTGATTCACAACTAAAAAAATACAATATCGATCTGATGGATGAAGAAGGAACTCTCTTATTAAGACTGAAAAGCTATTCTGCAAAAGCAAATCAGTTTGGAGAGACCGAAAAATTTATAGATATCCTCCAGAAACTGTATATCGGGAAGTTAACACCCGAGGCAGCCATGCATTTGGTTGATTACCATTAAGCACAATAGCTGCAATTCCTCTTAATCAGCAGCTATTGAAACCGACTGTTGTGAATACCATCTTTTCTGTCACGTATGTTGCGAATGATTCTGCGAAAAGATCAGATCCGGTTACTGAATCCATATTCCAATATGTGCTTTAACGATTTGTAGGACTTAAAAAGATCAAAAACAATGGATACAACACCTTCACTATCGATCACAAATAAAACCACGACCCGGTTTGGTCGTGAAGATTTGATGAGAATTTTTACCGGTCCTGAAAATCGAAAGGACCAGGTTGTGATCAAGCAATTAATCTCCTCCCTGGCCAATGGTATGCACGAATCGTTGAACAGGTATCTTGGGCACAATCTCTTTGGGGACTATGAAGCATGTCAAAAAAAATACACCAACAGCTTTATCAACGAGTTCCCGGAGATGAACGTTGGAAATGCTCTGGAGGAATTGATCGCTGACGTCGCACCTCATTCAGTCAATGTTTCATCTCCTTACTACTCCGGCCACATGACCTCGGCCATACCCTATTTCATGGTCATACTAAAGGCCATTGTGGCGGCCCTTAATCAAAACGTTGTGAAACTGGAAACATCAGGGATCGTCACAGCTATCGAACGTGAGGTGATTGGAAAGATCCATCGCCTTGTTTTTCAAAACAGTGATCAGTTTTACCAGGAGCATATCCAAAAAAAACGATCCTGCCTGGGATGTTTTACCGAAGATGGAACACTGGCAAACCTCCAGGCACTCTGGATTGCCCGCAATGGCTGCTTCCCACCCAGAAACGAGTTTTTCAGTATCGGTAAGCAGGGCCTGATGACCGCACAAAAGGAATATAATCTCTGCAAAAGTGTGGTGCTGGTATCGCGTCTCAGTCACTATTCGCTTCAGAAGATTGGGGATGTGCTGGGCATAGGGAATGAGAATATCATTCGTATTGATGTGGACCGGAAAAACAGAATGGATATTGATCACTTGTGTGAAATCATTGACAGTATCAAAGCCAGTAAAACAACCAATATCCTGGCTATCGTTGCAACCGCCGGAACCACCGAGTGTGGCACAATTGACCCGCTTCATGCCATTAGTGAAATCTGTAAGAAAGAAAAGATTCATTTTCATGTGGATGCTGCCTGGGGTGGTCCAACACTTCTCTCCGATAAATACGCAGGTTTATTGGAAGGCATTCAGTTGGCAGATTCGGTAACCATAGATGGTCACAAACAACTCTATATGCCGATGACGTGCGGAATGGTCTTCTTCAGACAACCCCTCGTCAGCGATGCGGTCATCTACTATGCCAACTACATTAACCGTCCGGAATCACTGGATTTAGGTGTAAAAACGATTTCCGGGTCGAGGGAGGCAAATTCGCTGATCCTAAGCAGTGCCTTGAAAATCCTGGGTAAAAAAGGTTACGGAGCATTAATCGATCACGGAATCGAAACAGCTGGACTGCTTGCTGATGAAATCCTGAAAAGAGATTGCTTTCAACTAGTCAGTGCCCCGGTTCTTAACATACTTAACTACCGTTACCTACCTTCCGAAATTGCCCGTGGGCATGAGCCCGAAACCATGGATTTTGGAGAGGATACCAACAAACTTTTGAACGAGATCAACCTGGTAATTCACCGGGAACAAAGAAAACAAGGTCAGAGTTTTGTTTCGCGAACCATTTTAAATCTGGCAAACGACCCCCACAAAGAAATGGTTGTTCTTCGCAGTGTCATCATGAATCCCATGACAACCATTGATGTGCTGCGGTTAATACTGGATGAACAGGAACAAATCTACGCTGCTAATTTCGGAGAATACAAATGATATCCGGACTTGAAGAGATTTTCAAACAGACAGCCAAACGTGATTTAACAGTTGAACAAGCGCTATCACTAATTCAATCGTTAGAGAAAAAAAGTGGTCTCGTAACCGATGACAGGTTATCTCCGCTCAATTCCGACGAGAATACACTTGTAAACCACACTTTCTCTTATGACGATGATTATTTGAAAGACCACCTGGTATTTGGTCGACAGACCTTGCTTGGTATCACTTACTGCAGCTTAGCCATCGAGGCAGCTAAAATGCTATCGCCAAAGGGTAAGGTGTCATCTATCGATAAACTCTTTTTTAAACAACCGGTTGTTTTTGAAAAAGATGAACAGATAGCAATCAAAATTAAGCTGGAAAACAGCGGAGACCAACCTGCCTTTCATGTAAGCGGCGTTAACCAGGCACAGTCGACGACGATTGAAGCAGCCTCCGGTGTCTACAATTTCTTAACACCCTCTAAACCACTTGTTAAAAGGCTGAATTTAAAAGACATCGCAAAGAATTTCAGCCAGATTCAAACCTTTGAGGAAATCTACCATCGAAACCAACATGAGTCTGTAATCATCGGCCCCACTCTGCAGACTATCAAGTCAGTAGCAACAGGAAATCGGGAAGTCCTGGCGGAGTTGGTGCTAAAACGCGATCAACCGCTCTTTAACTATGATCCGGGTTTAATCAATGGAGCGATCATGAGCAGTGTTTATGGGATGGAGGGGATGCTTTCCAGGGAGCTGTTTCTTCCGATCATGATCAAAAAAATCCGCTTTGGTCAGCCTCTGCCAAACTACTGCAGAGCTTACTCAAAAATCGTAAAACTTAAAGAAGAGGTCCTGATTGTCGATATTACCCTCACCGATAAACATGGAGAGGTTCTGCTGTCTTTGGAAGAATTTACTTTGAAAAAAGTGAGGTCAGCCAATGACTTTGGCAAAGAAGAAAAGAAGAAATCCGCAATAAAATCAATGCCGGTAGTTAATAAAACATCGTCATCCAATATTGTGGATCGATTAAAAAGCTATTTGGTGGAAAACATCAAAACCTTGCTTGATGACTCAAATCAAGAGATCGAAGATTCAATCAATTTCATGGAATTGGGCCTGAGTTCAGCGAATCTGGTGTCTTTTACCGAACAGATGGAAACTGAGCTACAGTTGGATCTATTTCCGACCTTGTTTTTTGAATACCAAAATATTGCTGAACTGGCTGAATTTCTCAGAACTGAGCATCAAGACAAAATCAAAGCCTACTTTAAAGATACCCCTCCGACGTTGGAAAACCCTGACAGAGAGGAAACAGAGGTTGACAGCAACCAGGCGATTTCTTCTCAAACAGTCGAGCAGGTTTTTGCTGATAAAAAATCAACACAAAGATCGAGTGGGATTCTTGCCAGTTCTCCTGCACCACTTGACAAGATTTCTGAAAATGAAATCGCTATCATTGGGATGGCCGGAGTTTTCCCACGGTCAGACAGCACAGAGGAATTTTGGGAAAACCTGTTGAAGGGAACCAATCTCATTGAGGAAATCCCCGAAGATCATTTCGATTTTCGTCCCTGGTACGACCCTGAGCCGGATAAAAAAGACAAAATGTATTGCAAATGGGGCAGCTTTATCAACAACGTCGATAAATTTGATGCGCCATTTTTCAACATTTCCCGGCGGGAAGCCCAACTCATGGACCCTCAAATGCGGCTTTTGCTGGAAGTGATCTATAAAACGGCCGAAGATGCCGGATATGCTGCTAAAATCAGGGGGACCAATACCGGCATGTATGTCGGTGTTTGTTTTTATGATTATAAGCAGGAGATGGATCGTTTGGGAAAACCCATGGAGCCCCATGATGGCACCGGAAATTCACCTACAATGATGTCCAACCGGCCTTCCTTCTTTTTTGATTTAAAAGGACCAAGCTTGACGGTCGACACAGCCTGTTCCTCAACTCTGATTGCATTGCATCTTGCCTCTAAGGCTATTCTAAACAACGAATGTGAATCGGCTTTCGTAGCCGGGGCCAATCTCTTGCTCTGTTCCTGGCACTATCGATATTTCTGCAGCATCGGAGCCTTATCGCATACAGGTCGCAGCCATACCTTCGATCAAAGAGCTGATGGTTATGTTCCGGGGGAGACTGTGGCAGCAGTTTTACTGAAATCAAAATCAAGGGCCATTCAGGATAATGATCGTATCTACGCTGTAATTAAGGGATCAGCCATCAACCATGGAGGAAATACACAATCAGTAACAGCGCCCAGCATCAAACAAGAGGCAATGGTTATTGAAAATGCCTGGCAAGACGCCGGAATTGATCCTGAAACCGTTAGCTACATCGAAGCCCACGGTACCGGGACTAAACTGGGTGATCCTGTGGAGGTCAGCGCGATGAAAAGAGCGTTTTCATCGCATACAAACAAAAAGGATTTTTGCGCTATCGGTTCGGCCAAAGCTCATATTGGTCATGCCGAAGGATCAGCAGGCATAGCAGGATTAATCAAAGTTGTTTTATCACTCAGGAATAAAACAATTCCTGCAATGCCACATTTTAGGAAGGTTAATCCCTACATAGAGATTGATGATTCCCCGCTGTATATCAATCCTCAGCCAATCGACTGGAAACCGCAAAATGGTCACATAAGAAGAGCCGGGATCAGTTCTTTTGGGTTTGGAGGCGCTTATGCCCATGTTGTTATAGAGGAATATCAAGAAAAGCCTGAAGAGATCAAGCACAACGAACCGGTAGATCACCTGGTGGTGGTTTCTGCAAAAAATACTGAACGGTTAAATGCTTATTGCCATTCACTGGCGGAATTCCTCTCGGAAAAGCCAGTTAGAGCAACATCAGATGGCAGACTGCCGTCATCGATACCATTGGAGCAAATCGCATGGACGTTACAAAAGGGCCGTGAAGAGATGGAAGAAAGGCTGGCATTGATCGTTTCATCAAAAACCGAGCTACTTGAAGGACTGATTCGCTTTCAGGAACAACCGGTTTTAGAAGACAAAGAAAAGATTTTTTACTGCAATATCAAGAATAAGAAACTGAAATCTGCCATTAATGCATCCAATACATCAATTGAAATATTATATGAGCAAAAAAACCTCGAAGAACTGGCGAAGAGATGGGTTACCGGATCGAAAATAAATTGGGATCTGGTCAGCGACACATCGGACTATAAACCGGTTTCTTTAGTAAGCTATCCATTTACAAGAAAAAGTTATTGGATACCGAAATTCGAAAAACCAGCCGTAGAATCAAACCCTGTCGAAAACAATCGGGAGATTTCAAATCATTTCTACCAGACAAATTGGAGAATTCAACCAATTGAATCTGTTCCCGCATCGCAATGGTTAACCGGCACGACCTTGGTTTTCGACACGGCAGATAATCACACTACAGCACTGAAAGAACGCCGGGAAGGCTCTGATGGCAGATGGATCTCGGTAACCGTTGGTGATCATTTTCAACAGCAAGCTTCGGACAGGTTTCAAATAAATCCACGAATTGCAGACAACTATACTAAGCTTCTGGACAACCTTAAACGGGAAAATAAAATCCCTGAAACCGTTATTTATCTTTGGAATTTATCCGCAAAAAATCCGGAAAAACCAAAAAAGACCAATCAATACATGCTGCCCGCCAAGGACATTGCGGATATTGTGCTGCCCTTGTTTCATATCCTCAATTCGCTTAGCACCCTTAAACGTTTTCCGGTAAAACGATTCATTCATTGTTTTTCAGGAAAAGACCAGCTTGACCCCTTCAGGGAATCGGTGGCCGGTTTTAGCAACTCTCTCAAGGCAATCTGGCCCGATTTTGTATTTACCAATCTTAATCTGCTGCAAACTAATAAAACCACTACCCGGCTGGCGGATTTACTGCATAAGGAATGGGCCTGCAATCTTGAAAACATTTCCAGAGAAGTCCGTTATCAGGGTAATCAACGTCTGGTCCCTGTGACAGAACCACTGGCATGGAACAATAAAATCGAGGTCCAGGCCAAACCCGAAGATGTCTATGTAGTTACCGGAGGGCTGGGGGCGTTGGGATTGATTACCGCCCGGCATTTAGTCAAGCAACACAACTTAAAGGTAGCGCTGATCGGTCGCAGCAATCCAGATCCTGTAAAACGTGCATTTATCGCTGAACAAAAAGAGCAGGGTGCGTCAATAGACTACTTTCAAGCTGATGTCGTTGATCCAGTGGCATTGGAACGTTGTTTGGCCCGGGTCAGGTCTTCGTTTGGACCAATCAAGGGGATTATCCATGCCGCCGGGATAAATGACGGACGGTTGCTAAAAGATAAAACGGAAAAAGAGTTTTTAAATGCTTTAAATCCCAAAATTCAGGGATTGATAAACATTGACGAACTCACCAAAGATGATTCCCTGAATCATTTTGTTGTGTATGCTTCAATTGCTTCTTTACTCGGAGATTTTGGCCAATGTGATTATGCAGTTTCCAACCGGTTTTGCGATGCGTTTGGAGAGTTGAGAGAACAACAAAGAGAACAAGGTCTGCGCCAGGGAAAAACAACTATCATCGGCTGGCCACTCTGGAAAGACGGCGGAATGCATATGGATGCAAAAGCGGAAGCATTATTTTTAAATTCTTCCGGCATGAGCTACCTGGAGAGTGAAGAAGGATTGAAGATCCTTGATCAATCCCTGGCATGCTCCCTTACCCATCTATTCACCTTCAGAGGTGAAAAAGTCACTATTGACAAACTGATGGCAGATGCCTTTAGCGGCAGAACACAGCTCTCCAAACCAAGTCCGGTGCGGAAATCTTCGCAAGTCTCAACCCCGGACAAAGATAGCAGGGACAAGATTCTGCGTGTCCGGATTAGAAAAATCGCAGCAGGGCTGCTTGATTTAAATGACGACGAACTCGACAGTGACGAATCGTTTGTCGATTATGGTTTTGATTCCATCATTTTAAAAGAATTCTCCGCCAGGCTTGGTTCCACCTTTGATATCGATATCTCCCCAACCTTATTCTTTAACCGTTCAACCATTAACGAACTTTGTGATTATTTAAATGAAGAATACCCTGGGCTGGCTCTGGATGAGAATAAAACAGAAATAAAACCAAAGCCGGCTTTCGAAACCTCCAAATCAATCCCGCACCAGGAGACTGCTGCCAAGCCATCGGCCGAAGCTCCTTCCGAGGCGGTTGAGAGTGCTATAGCAGTGATCGGAATGAGCGCCAAATTTCCTAAATCAAAAAATCTGAAGGAATTCTGGCGACATCTGGAAAACAACGAAGATCTCATCAGCATCATTCCTGAAGATCGGTGGGACTGGCGATCATTTTATAGTGGAAAAGATATAAAGCCCCATTTGTCCAACTCCAAATGGGGTGGATTTATTGACAATGTTGATACATTTGATGCCTCGTTCTTCAACATTTCTCCCAACGAAGCCGAGGTAATGGACCCACAGCATCGAGTGTTTCTCGAAACCTCATGGAAAGCCATTGAAGATGCCGGTTATAAGGTGTCAACATTCGAAAGTCGGAAGGTTGGTGTCTTTGCCGGAGTACAATTCAATGATTACAAGGATTTGATTTTAGAGAGTGGAGATTCGAGACCTCAAATTGGCACAGGCAACTCCCACGCGATGCTGGTTAACAGGGTTTCCTATTTGTTGAATTTTAACGGACCCAGCGAAGCAATTGACACTGCCTGCTCCGGAAGTTTGGTGGCGATACATCGAGCCAAACAGAGTCTACTCAGTGGCGAGTGTGATTTGGCTTTGGCCGGTGGTGTAAGTTTAATCGTTTCCTCAAAGCAGTTTGTCTATGCCAGCCAATTGGGGATGCTGTCCGTGGATGGACGCTGTAAAACCTTTGATAAAACTGCAAACGGCTTTGTCAAAGGGGAGGGTGTTGGTGTGTTATTGCTAAAACCCTTAAAAAAGGCCAGGGAAGATAATGATCACATTTATGCAGTTGTTAAGGGCAGTGCGGTCAATCATGGTGGAAAATCCAATTCTCTGACAGCACCTGACTCCGGTGCCCAGGCAGAGCTGATAAAAATGGCCCAAAAAGATGCAGGTATTGAAGCCTCTACAATCAGTTATATTGAAGCGCATGGGACGGGAACCGAACTGGGAGATCCCGTTGAAGTGGATGGTTTGCATCTGGCCTTTGCCTCAAGTTCGCAAAAATGCGCCCTGGGATCGGTAAAAACAAATATCGGTCATCTTGAACCGGCAGCAGGTATTGCAGGAGTTATAAAAACCGTGCTTAGCCTGAAGCATAAAAAGCTGACGGGCAATCCACATTTTAAAGACTTGAATCCCTATATAAAGTTAAGGGATCGATTTGTTATCATTCAGAAAACCAAAGACTGGATCCGTCTGAAAAACAGCGATGGATCTGAAATACCCCTGAGAGCGGGTGTCAGTGCCTTTGGATTTGGAGGAGCCAATGCCCACATTGTCCTGGAAGAGTATGAACAATTACCGCATCGAAAACAGCCTGCCGGTTATGACTCGCACCTTATCCTGCTGTCGGCAAAGTCCGAGGAAAGCCTGACACGATATGCCGAGTACCTGAAAACCTGGTTACAGAATGTCAGTGCCGACAGGGAAGAATCGCACTCACTTGCGGATATCGCTTATACCCTGCAAGTCGGCAGAGAAGAGATGGCCTGCCGCCTGGTTATTGTTACTGAAAGTGTCAATGATCTGACGTTGAAACTGGAAAAATTCCAACCGGGAAAACAAGCGGCTGATGTTTATTTCAATTCAATCAAGGAGAATCAACCACTGGTTGCCGGCAACAGCTCATTGTCACAGTCAAATATAACCACTTTTAAAGATTCGACAAAAGCAGAGCAAAGGGTAATTGCCCAACATTGGGTATCAGGTCAAAGCTATGATTGGCAGCAGTTTTATCAAGATGAATCTCCCGGTCGAATCCCGCTGCCGACTTATCCTTTTGCGCCTGATCGTTATTGGATTGGGAACGGTCAGCCTAGCCTTCTCAGGGGACATGCAACATCATCAGCAGGATGGACTGTTTCCCCCCCGGAGAACGGACTTTCGGCTAACATCCTGTTAACCGGACAAGAATTCTTTCTCAGGGACCATGTTATCGGAGGCAAAAAGGTGTTGCCGGGTGCAGCTTATATCGACCTGGTTTGCCGGACAGCAGAGCAACTAACGTCCCAATCTGTATCCAAAATTCGGAACTTATCCTGGATTCGAAAACTGGAAGTTGGGTCCGACACTCTCACCTTGAATGTCGAATTCTTTCCCCAACATGACAGCCTGGAATTTTCTGTAACATCACGTTCAAACACGCATGCCCGGGGCGAGCTGGTTTTAAATAAACCTGAAGCAACCAGCACTATTGACGATGACAGTTATGACATTCAATCGATCAAATCACGATGTATTCAAAAACTGGGCAATGAAGAGGTTTATCAATACTACGCCCGGGAGGGATTTGAATATGGGCCTGATTTTCAGCCAATCGAAACGGTCTATTTCAACGAAGCGGAAGCTTTATCCAGTCTTTTGGCGCCAATTGGGATTGATGAAAATCAGATGCTTTCTGCCTTGCTCGATGGTGCTTTCCAGACAATTATCGGGCTCCAGAACCATTCATCACAACCTGCCAATAAGATTTATCTCCCTTTTGCTGTGGAGGAAATCAACTTTATCGATACGTTGCCAAATAGGTGTTTTGCTCACGTTTACCCGGATGCTGCGGAGGATAGTAAAAACGACGACCTGAAAATCTACCACCTTTCCTTAAATGACACAAACGGCAGACAGCTCATCAATATCAGAGGGCTAACCTTTAAGGCCCTGAATCAAGTAAAAAACTCCCAAATCAGCTATTACAGCAGTGAATGGAAAGAAGAGACTGTTACAGATTCTTCACCTTCCGAAGAGCCGGAAACACTGCTGCTATTCTGCCATGACCGAAAAACCGCGGAACCGATTGCAGAGCAATTTGTTGAAGTCGGCAACAACCAAAACAAAGTCATTTTTGTGAAAGCAGCGGACCGCTTTGATAAAGCCTCAGATAAGGAATATGCAATAAATCCGTCACATAAAGATGATTTCATATCGCTTTTTTCATCTCTTAAATTGGAGCAGTCGTTTCCCAGCAGAATTATTGTACTCTGGGATCACTCATTGGCCAGTGGTGCACATGGGGACTTGAAGATCATTAAAGCTCGCTCGTTTCCGGGTATGATCAACCTGACACAGGCTATCATGGAATCGAAACCGACAGATCCGATTCATTTACTATACGGATACAATAAGACCATTGATTTCAAGGCTGGTCTGGCAATGGCAGGCTTTTTTAAAACACTGGCAAAAGAAAATCTCAATTTTCTCTATCGATCAGTCGGTCTCGAATTAAGCACCGATCAGATCACCAAACCAATCGACAAGGCAAATGCAACAAAGCTGCTGAATGAATTGTTTAATGCCGGGAATTTTTCATTTGGTGTTGAGTATCGCGATCAAAGACGGTTGACAGCACATTACCGAACTCTGGAAACAGCATCGGCAAGTGAAATCAACGGTTTTTTGAAAACTGATGGTGTTTATTGGATTACCGGAGGTTTGGGAGGGATCGGCAAAAAACTGGCGACCTATATCGCTGATCGCATAAAAGGCGTTATCATCATATCCGGCAGAACCGCTGCAGATGAATCAGCCGAAAGTTTTTTTCAGTCCATTTCTGCCAAAGGTTCCACGGTAAACTATATCCAATCTGATGTTGCTCACCTGGATCAAACAAAGAAACTGGTCGATAAGGTACTATCAGAATTTGATCGAATTGACGGGATTTTTCATTGTGCCGGTACCTTGAATGATTCCTTTGTTTTGAAAAAGAAAAGTGAGGAAATTACCAGGGTCCTGTCTCCCAAAATAGACGGTATTGAGGTTATTGATGAAACAACCGGGACGCTGCCGTTGGATTTCCTGGTCCTGTTTTCATCCATATCCGCTGCCTTTGGCAATATTGGCCAGGCCGACTATGCGTTTGCAAACGCGTATCTGGATAGTTTCGCACAATGGCGAAATGCATTGGTTTTAAAAGGAGAACGAAAAGGACAAACTATCTCTATCAACTGGCCATTTTGGCAGGGTGGAGGAATGGCGCTAAACGATCAAATTAAGTCCGGGTTGGCTCAAGCCGCGAAGTCTACTTCAATAACTGATTCCGAAGGTTTTGTGGCCCTGGAACATGCTTTTAAGCTGGGCCTGCCGCAGTTGATTGTTTGCAAGGGCCATCATATCGATGAATTGCATCCGCAGGTGAAACTTCAGGATGAGCAAGAGCAACAAGATGAGACATCGGATCACCATCATCTGCTTTATCAAAAAACCGAAGGTTACCTGAAACAGGTTCTTTCAGCAGAAACCGGTGTCAAGGAATTTAACCTGAAGCCAAGTGAACCCCTGGAAAAGTACGGAATTGATTCGGTTGTGATTCTTGCTTTAAACAGAAGACTGGAAAAGGATTTTCAGGGATTATCCAAAACCCTGTTTTTTGAGTATCAGACTATTAATGAATTAACCGAATATTTCATAAACCATCAAACAAAACCCCTGCAACAAATTCTCAATTTTTCCGACGAAAAGTCCCCTATCGAAGCAGCGCCAGTCAGCAAAACGGCAACGATAGTTCAAAAAAAGCCGATCGCAATAAACAAGCCTTTGGACATCAAATCGCAGCTCCGTCAAGACATCGCCATTGTTGGTTTAAGTGGTCGTTATCCTCTGGCTGATGACCTGGACGAATTCTGGGAGAATCTCAAAACAGGTAAAGATTGCATTGTTGAGATTCCTGAAGAGCGATGGGATTACAGGGCTTTTTTTGATGAAGACAGGGATAAGATCGGCTTTTCCTACAGCAAGTGGGGTGGATTCATTAACGACGTGGATAAATTTGATCCGCTTTTCTTTAATATATCCCCTCAGGAAGCCGAATTAATGGATCCACAGGAAAGACTGTTTCTGGAAACAGCTTGGACAGCTGTTGAAGATGCAGGATTGTTGAAAACAGATCTATGGGGATCAAAAACCGGTGTTTATGTAGGCGTTATGTACGGTCAATATCAACTTTACTCAGCTGATAACCAGCCGGATCATAATGAGCCGGTTTTGCTTTCCTCTTACAGTTCCATTGCCAATCGTGTTTCCTATTTCTTTAATTTAAGAGGACCCAGCCTGGCATTAGACAGCATGTGTTCATCCTCCCTGACCTCCATCTGCCTTGCCTCTGATGCCTTGAAAAACAACGATATTGATCTTGCCATTGCCGGTGGCGTAAATGTCACCATTCACCCCCATAAACACCTGTTTCTGAGCCAGGGACGATTTGCTTCCAGTGAAGGTCTATGCCGAAGTTTTGGCGAGGGTGGCGACGGTTATGTTCCCGGAGAGGGCGTTGGTGTGGTTTTGTTGAAACGACTGGATGATGCTGTTGCCAACAACGACAGTATCTATGGCATCATCCAAGGCTATGCATTGAATCATGGAGGAAAAACCAACGGCTATACTGTTCCTAATCCCAAAGCCCAAAGTGAGCTGATCAAAGAAGCCTGGGACAAAGCCGGTAGTAATCCCAAAACCATCGGATATCTGGAAGCCCATGGTACCGGAACATCCTTGGGAGATCCTGTTGAAATAACCGGTCTGCAGCTGGCCTTCCAACCTTTTAAGTTGGCAAAACAGTCTTGTCCCATCGGTTCCGTAAAGTCCAATGTGGGACATCTGGAATCTGCCGCGGGGATCGTAGCACTCACAAAAGTCCTGCTTCAGATGAAATATGGGCAACTGGTCCCATCTATTCACGCCGATACACTCAATCCAAATATCGATTTTGATAACTCATCGTTCTATGTCCAACAAACACAATCCCCCTGGACAACCGCCCATGACACAGAAGGGCAGCCAATTGCCAAACGAGCAGGTATCAGTTCTTTTGGTGCTGGTGGCGCCAATGCTCATTTGGTCGTTGAGGAGTATATTCAACCGCCGGCACAAAACGAAAAGACCGATGACCAATTATCCCTTTTTGTTTTGTCTGCTCATAACAAAGAGCAACTCAAAAGTTATGTTTCCAGGTTTATCCGATTTTTAGACAAAGTTGAGGTGCCTGCAAACAATGAAAATCTTCACAGTGGAAAAACTGATGACAAATCCATCACGTTGGCAAACATCACCTACACCTCCCAGGTTGGCAGAGAATCCTTTTCGCAGCGATTGTGCATCCTCTGTAATTCTATAGGTGAATTAAAACAAACACTGTCTGCTTATTCTCAAAATGAGTCCAACATCGACAATCTCTACTATGGAGATACTGCCCCTCACAATAACAACATATCTACACTTTTATCCGGCCAACCGGGAAGGGATTTCATCCAAAGCATCATTCGATCCAACGATTTGCAAAGACTGGCACAGGTGTGGACCACCGGCATGGATATAGACTGGTCAATGCTATACAAGCAGGTTATTCCGAATCGGATTAGCATGCCGACTTATCCTTTTGCCAAAGAAAGATACTGGGCTCCTAAAAATAACCCGGGCCCAAAGCAGACTAACCGCAACCGGACTTCTGATATGTTGCACCCCTTGTTGCACCGGAATCAGTCTGATTTTTGGGCACAAACCTTCACCAGTAGCTTTAACGGTAAGGAGTTCTTTTTGTCCGATCATCGTATCCTGGACAAACCTATTTTACCCGGTGCTGCATACTTAGAGATAGTAAGGGAAGCTGTTTTTAGATCCGCAAAGATCTCTTCTCAGGAGAAAAGCCTCAAATTGAGCGATGTTATCTGGCTGCAACCGTTTGTTGCTGATAAGCAATCACGACAATTGCACATTCTTCTGGAACCTCAGAAAACCGATAGTGTCCATTGTGAGATTTACAGCACTGAAGAGGCCGGCAACGGTGAGATGACAATCCATATGAAAGGAAAAGCTGTGATCACAGAACCGGAAGTGATGTTACAGCAAGATCTGGAAAAGCTGCGTAATCAATGCTACAAACCGATCATCAAAAATTCGGAATGCTATCGCCGCTTTCAAACACTGGGAATGGTCTATGGGAAAGCTCACCAGGGGCTGGTAGAAGTGCATAGGGGTGACCGGTTGATCATGGCACGCATTGTCCTGCCGCAACATTTGTTAGCAGAGTTTGATTGCTATTATTTGCATCCGACGATTATTGACTCGGTGTTGCAGGCGGCCATCGGATTCAACTGGGAAGAACAGTCGCAACATCCGATGCTTCCTTTCGCCTTCGAAGAAATGACCTTGTTTGGGGCTTGCAAACAAGAGATGTGGGCCGTTCTCACAAGAGAAGCTACCACTGACAAAGAGGATACCATTCTTAAATTTAACGCTGAATTGTATGATACAGAGGGTAACTGCCACGTTCTGCTAAAAGGATTGACTTGCAAGAGAAAAGAGGAAAAACATCCTGAACGATTATCTGACGAGTCAGCGAATAAAGCAATACTAGCACCGTCCTGGCAGAAAATAGATGCTGGCAGATCCGAGCCAGTCCCGGTGGATAACCAGCACCAGGTTGTTTTGTATGGTTTTGATTCTGACGATTATAAGCAACTGGAACGCGATCTCCCATGGGCAGAACTGGAACGGGTTCCTCAATTGGTCGGTGAAACTGAAGAATGCTATCAATTGTTGGCAAACCGCCTCTTTAAGAAATTAAAAAGGCTGTTGTTAAACCATACAAGCAAAAAAGCACTGCTGCAGCTGCTCATCGCTGAAGAAGAATCAACAATGATGCTAGCCGGTCTCAGCGCTTTGCTGAAATCAGCTCATTTGGAAAATCCCAATTTAAACACCCAGATATTGCTGCTAAACAGCAAAAGCAGTCCTACTCAACTAGTTGACACAATTAAACAATCAGCTGCTTTTCCCACCGAAACCGAAATTAAATATGAAAATGGATACTTATGGGGGAAAAGATATCTGCCAATTTCGAATCCCTCCCCAACTGCAGCACCAATTTGGAGGGAGGGAGCAGTTTATCTTATCACCGGTGGTGCCGGGGGAATAGGGCTGTTGGTCGCTTCAGAGATTGGGGAAAAAACCAACCGTGTCACACTGATCTTAACGGGACGATCCAAGCTTTCGAAGGCGCGGCAAGCCGCTATTGATGCAATTAAAGCCAAAGGTGCAGATGTTTATTATCGGCAAATGGATATCAGCGACCCGGAGGCTGCCAAAAGATTGATTGTCGGTATTACTTCCGAATTCGGACAACTCAATGGGATTTTGCACTGTGCGGGGATTACTAATGATCAATTTATCGTCAAAAAAACTGCAGAAGATTTTAACCGTGTTTTACAACCAAAAACAAAAGGAACCATCAACATCGACCTGGCAAGTAAGCACCTGGATCTTGATTGTTTCATTCTCTTCTCTTCCACATCTGCTAACTTGGGAAACCCCGGTCAATCCGATTACGCCACTGCTAACGCTTTTCTTGATCACTTTGCCCACTATCGAGGGGAACTGGTAGCAAGACAAAAACGATCCGGATTCACCCTCTCCATCAACTGGCCTCTCTGGGAAGAAGGCGGTATGCAACTGGATAACGACCTCATAAAAAAATTAGAGGAAAAAACCGGAATGGTGCCCATGCCAACATCCGTTGCCTTTGATCTCTTGTATCAATCCATAAACGCAGGTAGACATCAGACGGTTGCTCTATATGGCAAAACAGAGCATCTGCTCATTTATTTCCAACCGCAATCGTCCCCCAACAGAGCTCAATTGGAAGCGATTCCCGAGACAAAAGACGAAAGTCCGAAAGTTGAGCGGGCGTTGAATAGAAATGTAATTTCTTACTTTAAGGATCTACTTTCTGAATATATCAAACTACCGGTTGAGCGCATTCAAGCCGACACTCCTTTTGATACTTATGGTGTTAACTCCATTATGATCAATAAAATGACCGATCAATTGGAGAAAACCTTCGGTCAACTGTCTAAAACGTTGTTTTTTGAGTATAAGAATATTCGCGAGTTAGCCGGCTTTTTTCTGGAAAACCATCATGAAACACTTGGCCATGTCTTTTCCTCCAGTCTTAAAGATACTGCCCCATTTATCAAAAAGCCGGAGTCACACACCAATTTATCAGGTTCCAAACAAAACCGTTTTCTGAATCGGGTTGCTTCCACCAAAGCGGCTGAAAAAGCCTTTGATACGGAAATAGCCATTGTCGGACTGGCCGGTCGGTATCCGGAAGCTGATAATCTTGAGGCATTCTGGAACAACCTGGAAAAGGGAATCGATTGCATTTCGGAAGTACCTGAAGACCGCTGGGATAAAGATCGATACTTTAGCCCTGAAAAGGGCATTCACGGAAAAACCTACAGCCGATGGGGCGGATTTCTGAATGATGTGGATAAATTCGATCCGCTGTTTTTCAATATCTCGCCACGTGAAGCCGAGATTTTAGATCCCCAGGAAAGACTATTTCTGGAATGCGCTTATGATGTTATCTCAGACGCAGGATACACCCGCCATAATCTTGGAATTTCAGATACCTGCCCTGTGGGTGGTGATGTTGGTGTCTTTGTCGGCGTGATGTACGAAGAGTACCAATTATTTGGCGCCCAGGAGCTTGAAAAAGGTAATCCCCTGGCGCTGCCAGGCAGTCCGTCTTCAATCGCAAACAGGGTATCTTATTTCTGCGATTTCAAAGGTCCGAGCATTGCTATCGATACCATGTGCTCTTCCTCGCTAACGTCGCTTCATATGGCCTGCAACAGCATCATTAATGAAGAGTGTTCCGAAGCCATTGCCGGCGGAGTTAATCTCTCGCTCCACCCCAGCAAATATCTTCTTTTAGGAAAGGCAAAATTCATGTCCAGCGATGGCCGCTGTAAAAGTTTTGGAGAAGGAGGAGATGGATATGTTCCCGGTGAAGGTGTGGGCGCTGTTCTATTGAAAAGAAAAAGCAAAGCCGTCGAAGATGGTGACCATATATATGGTATCATCAAGTCGAGCGCCATTAATCATGGCGGAAAAACCAACGGATACTCTGTACCCAGCCCTCAAGCGCAGGCACAAGTCATTGAAAATGCATTCCGTAAATCCGGTGTTCACCCCAGGTCAGTAAGCTACCTGGAAGCCCACGGAACAGGCACTGCCTTGGGTGATCCCATAGAGATCGAGGGATTGAGCAGAGTCTTCAAACAGACCACAGGGGACAATCAATTCTGTGCAATCGGTTCTGTCAAATCCAATATCGGCCATTGTGAAAGCGCTGCCGGAATTGCGGGACTAACAAAAGTGTTACTTCAATTAAAGCATAAAAAGCACGTACCTTCATTGCACACCAGTTTGTTAAATCAAAAAATCGACTGGAAACAAACGCCATTTGTCGTCCAGCAAAAAATGGAAGGCTGGCAGCAGCCCCAATTGACAATTAACGGCAAAGCAGAACTGTTTCCCAGAATCGCCGGAATATCCTCGTTCGGAGCGGGTGGGTCCAATGCTCATGTATTAATAGAAGAGCACGATGACAGTTCCATAACAAACAGATTCGATCCGAAAACTTATCCCCACCCGGCATTGGTCGTCCTATCTGCCAGAACCAGCGAACAGCTTCAACTTCAGATTGAGCGCCTATCAACATATCTTCAAAACAACGAGCTTTCCCACCTGGATCTGTTTCGTATTGCTTACACACTTCAGGTCGGTCGTGAGCAAATGACAGAACGCGTTGCCTTTGCAGCAGCATCCTTGCGTCAAATGGAAGAAAAACTGGCAGCTTGCTTAAGCGGAACAGAACCCCCGGCAGATGTTTTTTGGGGAAAAGCTCATGCTGATAATAATATCCAATTTGAGATTGATCCTGAAGAGTCATCACAACATGTCGTCAGGCAGTATCTGGCAACGTCAGATTATCAAAAGCTGTTGCAAAGTTGGACCAGGGGACTCCCAATCGATTGGCAACTATTGTATGACTATCAAACACCGCAACGTATCAGCTTACCCTCCTATCCATACTCACGTAAACGTTGTTGGTATGCCAGTGCTGAAGCAGCAACAGAACTACACCCGCTTTTTGTTAAGAACATCTCAATAGGTACGGAGCAGAAATTCTTGTCACGTTTCAATGGTGAAGAGTTTTTCCTGCAGGATCATCAGGTAAGAAATCAAAAAATCCTGCCTGGGGTAATATTTCTTGAGATGGCCAGGGCTGCAGGAAATTTGGCAACGGATCAACCCATCACTCAGGTAAAAGACATTGTTTTCAGGCAACAACTGGCCGTTGACAGCAAAGGCAAGGAAGTGGTTGTTGAATTGGATTCACAATCTGAAGATATGAATTTTGCGATCTGCTCCCACGAAGAAAATGACAACCAAACAGTTTATTGTAAAGGCGAGCTTGTTTTGGGCTCCCACCATAAGCCAACTGTCGGGAAACACAACATTCAAAAAATTCAAAACCGTTGCACTTCCAGCATTCCGGGAAAAGAATGTTACACCTTACTTGAGCAATCCGGTTTGAATTATGGCAAAAGCTTTCAAGCCATTCAAAGGCTGCATTACAACGAAACCGAAACACTTGCAGAACTTGCCCTGCCTTTTGAATCAAACAAGTATCTGCTGCCCCCGGGATTGTTGGATGCTGCCTTGCAAGCTTGTATGGGTTTATCGCTTTCACAGCAGATTGACAAAGAAAAGCAGTTATACCTGCCAATCGCCATTGACCGCGTAATCCTGCACCAAACTCCTCAATCCCATGGATTTGCTTATGTACGATACACTCCTGGTAGCGGCCCCGGCAAAAAAGCCATTAAATTCGATATCGATCTCCTGAATCAACAAGGGGATATTTGCATTTCACTGAAGCAATTTACAACGATGGCTACAACGAGCAAATCAAAAAACCAATCCCACAAGTCCGTCATGAAGGGCATTCTAACGACAACACCTCAATGGTGCAACAAACCAATCACCAGACCGCAACAATTTAACACTGCGATACCATTAACCCTGTTTATGGGAGGATTTAAGAAAGCCACTGTTTATGAGGTACGGAAGACATTTAAACATCTGACCGTATTCAATCTTCCCTGTGTTGCATCGGCGCAACCGCAGGATTTAATCACAACCTTTCAGAGCCTCTATTCTCATATACGGTCAATTCTGGAACAAACACCAAAAACTGACCAACATATACTCTTTCTGGTACCGAGTGATGCGAAAAAAAGATTGCACACTTTTGTCAGTGGCCTCCTTAAAACAGCGTTTCTAGAGCATTCGAAAATCAAAAGCAAAGTTGTCGAAGTGTATTCGGAGATCCCTTCTGCCGTCTGCGACATAGTCAAACAGGAGCAGATAGTTGGGACCTTTGATGACTTTGATGTACGCTACCGTGATCACTCCCTGCGGGAAGTCATCCGGTTCCAAAAAACGGATCTCGCATCTCCTTCCGATGAACTGGCGGTCAGGGCAGGAGGTGTCTACTGGATAACCGGGGGATTAGGAGGTCTTGGAAAGATTTTCACCGAATATCTCGGTCAAAACAGTGAAGCAACCATCATTCTCAGTGGACGATCAAAAACAAATCCCTCCATTGAAGAGGAGCTGGAAAAGCTTAGACAAAATGACATCACTGTTTCCTATATCACCTGCGATGTTAGCCGGCTCGACGAAGTTGAATCCGCATACAATCAGATTAAAGCAGATTATGGAAAACTCGACGGGATTATTCATGGCGCCGGAACCGTCCTGGACAGTTTTATTTTAAATAAGACTGAAGAAACTATTATCACAGTCCTAAATCCAAAAATCAGAGGATTGATCAATATAGACACGGTTACCAGGAATGAAAATCTGGAATTTTTGATGCTGGTATCATCTGTTGCAGGGGCGCTGGGAAATATTGGCCAATGTGACTATGCCGCAGCCAATGCTTTTTTGGATACCTACGCTGACTATCGTCAAACCCTGGTGCAGGAAAAGCATCGCTTCGGCAAAACAATCAGTGTTAACTGGCCCTTATGGCAAGATGGTGGAATGCGCATCTCCAAAGAGGCCGAAGAAATGATGCGACAAAGTACAGGAATGATTCCCCTGGAAACTTTTCAAGGCATACAAATCTTGAATGAAATCCTTAACACCGGAACAAACCGTGTGATGGTGATGGCAGGAGATGTCACCCAAATTGAGCAACAACTGTTTTCAAGATTAGACACCACCAAAACACGACCAGACCATAAAATAAAAACTCCGGAGTTTGACCATCAACAAGCCAAAAGCGACATTTTGCAACTGTTGAAACAAGATGTTTTCAGCATCCTCAAAGTCGAAACCGAAGAACTGGATAACCATACCAAGATCAACGAATATGGATTTGATTCAGTTTCGTTGACCGAATTTGCCGGCCTTTTAAACGACCAATATCAGCTGGAACTGACACCGGCAGATTTTTTTGAAATCGCAACGCTCGATAGAATCGCAGATTATGTATTGGAAAACCATCAGCCTCAGATCCCTCCATCTTCCTATTTATCTTCTGAAGAAACGACCATTGCGTCTCAGGTAGTCCCTGTCCGGCACTCTGCAGATGTGATTGAAAATCACCCGGAAACAGCCCAACAAGGACCAATAGCCATCATTGGAGTCAGTGGTAGGTTTCCCATGGCTGAGGATATAGATGATTTTTGGCAAAATCTGCTTGAAGGCAAAGACTGTATTGAAAATGTTCCCGTTGATCGTTGGGATTGGAAAGCGACCTTGGATAATCCCTCGGATGAAAACATACAAAGCGGCGTCAAATGGGGTGGATTCATAAAGGGGATTGAAGAATTTGATCCAATATTCTTTGGTATATCCCCCAATGAGGCAGTGCTCATGGATCCCCAACAGCGATTGTTAATGATGTATGTCTGGAAAGCTGTTGAAGATGCCGGATACTCACCACAAAAGCTAGCCGGTTCGAAAACCGGTATCTTTGTTGCGACAGGAGCGACCGGCTATCAGCAACTGGTTTCTAAAGCAGGGCTTCCCACTGAAGGTTATACGTCCACCGGTTTAACGCCGTCTGTCGGCCCGAACCGGATGAGTTATTTTCTTGATATTCATGGTCCCAGTGAACCTATAGAAACAGCATGTTCTTCCTCATTGGTGGCTATTCACCGAGCCGTTGGAGCAATTGCCGACAAAAGCTGTGATTTGGCAATTGTGGGAGGAGTTAATACGATTGTTACCCCCGATGGCCACGTCGGTTTCAGCAAAGCAGGTATGCTTAGCAAAGAAGGACGTTGTAAAACGTTTTCCGACAAGGCTGATGGTTATGTGAGAGGTGAAGGTGTCGGTATGATTGTTTTGAAATCGCTAAAAGCTGCGGAGCTGGCACGGGATCAAATCTATGGTGTCATTCTATCCACTGCCGAAAATCACGGTGGCAGGGCCAACTCGTTAACCGCTCCCAACCCGATTGCTCAAGCAGAACTGTTGAAAGAAGCATACACCAAAATTGGAATAGATCCGACCACCATTGGCTACATTGAAACTCATGGCACCGGAACAAAAATAGGAGATCCGATCGAGATAAACGGTCTGAAATCCGCTTTTGAACAACTGGATTGGCACACAAAGGACCAAAGAACAAACAATAAACATTGCGGCCTGGGATCGGTCAAAACGAACATTGGCCACCTGGAACTGTCAGCGGGGGTCGCCGGCGTCATTAAAGTCCTGCTCCAGCTAAAGCACAAAATCCTGGTAAAAAGCCTTCATTGTGACACCATTAATCCCTATATCAATCTGGAAGACAGTCCGTTTTATATTGTCAATGAAAACCAGGAATGGAGACCTCCCCAAAACGCACAAGGGGCAATACTCCCACGTCGGGCCGGGATCAGTTCATTTGGTTTCGGTGGCACCAATGCTCACATTGTCGTTGAAGAATATATTTCCGAGGACCAACAACCAACAAAAATCAATCATAACAAAACACAAAGCGCAATCATCGTACTTTCCGCCAAAGACGCAGACCGATTGCGCGATCAAGCGTCACACTTTCTTAGACACGTGCAAAAGCAACAATACACCAGCACTGATCTGATGGACGTCGCATTTACTCTTCAAGTTGGTCGAGACGCCATGGAAGAACGATTGGCAATTATTGCCAACAATTCCCAACAACTGGAAGAGAAGCTCCAACATTTTCTCGAAAGGCACCAAGGGACTGATGGTCTATATTACGGCAGAGCCCAACAACAGTTACAGGACCAGCAGGAAGATATTGAAAAATGGATTCGAGAAAAAGAATTCAGCAAGTTACTTCATAGCTGGGTCCAAGGGGCTGTCGTTGATTGGAATCTGCTTTATGACACCCCACTCCCACGCCGTATCAGCCTGCCAACATATCCGTTTGCCAGGGAGTTTTATTGGATAAAAGGTTCCGGATTGACTACCAATGATAATAAAATCGTTGCGACGAGCTCTTCCCCCGGTGCTCATCCACTTTTGCATCACAATACATCCACCTTGCTGGAACAACGATTCAGCTCTCAATTCACCGGTCATGAGCCCTTTTTTAACGATCACATAATCAACAACAAAAAAGTACTTCCTGCAACAGCCTATCTTGAAATGGCAAGAGAAGCTATATCCCGGGCAGCCAGTGAGCTATATGATGATCAGGCACATATCCGCCTAAAAAACATCATGTGGATTCACCCGATTATAGCTTCCAACGCACCGGTAGTAGTCAACATTAATCTCAGGTACGAGGAAACAACGGAAGAAATTGCTTTCGAAATAGCGCAACAAGAGAGTTTAAGCCAGGTCATAAACTGCCGCGGAATTGCGTCCTTCAGCGAAGAGCCCCAAATCTCCACACTCGATTTGGAAGCGGTTAAACAACAGTGTCGGCAAAAGCACGTTTCTGCTGATCAATGTTACGGGACATTCAAAAAAATAGGTATCGACTATGGTCCAACCCACCGCGGCATTGAAGAACTGCACATTGGAGAAAACCAGGTATTGGCACACCTGTCAATGGCTAACGTTGCAAAGGATGGACTGATGG
>JANQLH010000121.1 GCA_028280735.1 SAR324 cluster bacterium
TTGCTATAGCAGGTGGTGCGGGAGCCAACTCAATGACAGTTCTTCGATCCCGCGCAGTATCAGGAAATCCGCCGACCGCGGCCCAGGTAAAAGGTCCTCAAATTCAGCAATGGGGAGATGAAGGAGTTCTCACCAATCTGGATGACGTCGCCAGGGCAAACAATTGGGACAAGCTGCTGCCAAAGGTCGTGGCCGATATCATGAAATATGATGGGCACTATGTTGCGGTTCCAGTAAACGTTCATAAAATCAATTGGATGTGGGTCAACCCCGATGTCTTTAGAAAAGCCGGTGCAAAAATTCCAACCAATTGGGATGAATTTGAAACATCCGCCAAAAAAATCCAAAAAGCAGGGTACACTCCAGTTGCCTTTGGCGGTCAAGACTGGCAGGAAGCGACCGTTTTTGAATCTATCGTGATCGGAGTCGGTGGGGCGGACTTTTATGAAAAAGCGCTGATAAAAACAGATCCCGCAGCTTTGAACAGCAAAACCATGGTGAAAGCGTTCGATACTTTAAGAATGATCAAGAAATATACTGATAAAGGTGCCCCGGGTAGAGACTGGAACCTGGCAACCTCTATGGTTATCACCGGTAAAGCCGCCATGCAGTTCATGGGTGACTGGGCCAAGGGTGAATTCACCAAAGCCGGCAAAGCTCCGGGCGTCGACTTTGTTTGTATGCCTGTTCCCCAGACCAGCAACAGCTTCCTCTTCAACGTAGACAGCTTTATCATGTTCGAAAAGAAGAGCAGAAGCGCCAAACAGGCTCAAAAAGCCATGGCCAGACTAATCATGGAACCCGAGTTCCAGGAAGTGTTCAACGTCTTTAAAGGTTCTATTCCTGTTCGACTCGGAATGTCTCGTATGAAATTTGATGACTGTGCCCACAGCTCATTCGATTCCTTTGCCGCCAGTGCCGCCAGTGGAACTTTATTACCCAGCATGGCCCACGAAATGGCTGTTTTCCCTGCAGTGAGGGGAGCGATCTTTGATGTGGTCACTAATTTTTACAACTCCAACATGAGTTCGGCAAAGGCAGCCCAACAATTGGCGAGCGCCGTTCAGGCAGCTAAATAGGAACCCGGGATTCTTCAGGTTCGTTTTGATCCTTCTTTCCGGGATTGACCATGAGTGTCAATCCCGGTTGAAAACAATCCAAAAACAGGTTGCTGATGAACAATCAGACATCTTCCGGCAGACAAACCCCGGTCAGGAAACTATTTGATGTTTTGGAAATTGCCCTGCCCAAAGTAGTGCTGTCCCCGACAATCGCCTGCATTTTTTTCTTTGTTTACGGTTTCATTATCTGGACCGCCTGGCTGTCATTAACAAAATCCAGGTTGCTTCCCAAGTATGAGATCGTGGGATTTGTGCAATATGTGAAACTATTTGAAAGCGAACGCTGGTGGGTGGCCATACAAAACCTGTTTGTATTTGGCGGTTTGTTCATATTGTTCTGCACAGTGTTCGGATTGTTACTGGCAATACTGATCGATCAGAAAATCCGGATTGAAGGAGCCCTGCGAACAATATATCTCTATCCCATGGCCCTTTCTTTTATCGTGACAGGAACGGCCTGGAAATGGATTCTGAATCCGGATCTTGGTCTGGAAAAATTGGTGCAGAATATGGGGTATGCGGGATTTACCTTTGATTGGCTGGTTGATTCCGAAATGTCCATTTATACCGTTGTTATTGCGGGAGTCTGGCAGTCCACCGGCTTTGTCATGGCCCTTTTTCTGGCAGGGTTAAGAGGTATTGACGACTCAATTATCAAAGCAGCGCAAGTGGATGGGGCAAGCCTGCCTCGCATTTATGTAAAAATTATTATCCCCAGTCTAAGACCGGTTTTTTTCAGTACTATGATCATTCTATCGCATATCGCCATTAAGGCGTTCGACCTTGTTATGGTGCTGACCCGGGGAGGGCCGGGTTATTCATCGGATCTTCCGGCTACTTTCATGTATGCCTTTTCCTTCACCAGAAATCGGCTCGCATTCGGGGCTGCCAGTGCAATGATGATGTTTGCAACAGTGATGGCCATTATTGTCCCTTACCTATACTCGGAACTCAGGAGAAGTCGTCGTGAAAGCTGAATCTAGTTTTATCCCGCAAACAACAAGCGCCAAAATCGGAAGAATTATTGTTTACCTGGTACTTTTTCTGTTTGTGCTCTATTTCATTGCACCATTGATTGTGATGGTATTCACGTCAGTCAAAACCATGGAAGACATTCGAAGCGGCACCATTATTTCCATTCCGGTGGAAATCACCCTGGAACCTTGGATCTACGCCTGGAATACAGCTTGTATAGGCGTTAAATGCGAAGGTATAAAAATCTATTTCTGGAACTCGGTGCGTATGGTTATTCCGGCTGTGATCATCTCCACCCTGCTCGGGGCAGTTAACGGCTATGTTTTCTCCAAGTGGAGATTCAGGGGCAGCGAGATCTTGTTTTCCTCCCTGCTGATCGGTTGCTTTATTCCGTTCCAGGTTATCCTGCTACCCATGGCACGTACCCTGGGAATTTTAGACATTGCCCAGGATGTAACCGGGCTGATCCTGGTTCATGTAGTCTATGGTTTGGCCTTTACGACCCTGTTTTTCAGAAATTTCTATGTCACCATTCCCGATGAACTGGTCAAAGCAGCCAGGATCGACGGAGCAGGATTTTTCAGAATCTTCTGGAAGATAATGCTGCCGGTTTCCATACCCATTTTTGTGGTCAGTATTATCTGGCAGACCACCCAGATCTGGAACGACTTCCTATTCGGTGTCGTCTTTTCGTCCGGTGATACACAACCCATAACGGTGGCTCTGAACAACCTGGTCAATACATCTTCGGCCGTTAAAAGATACAATGTTGATATGGCTGCTGCCATCATAGCCGGAATACCGACACTGTTCGTTTACATCGTTGCCGGAAAATATTTTCTAAGGGGATTAACTGCCGGGTCCGTGAAGGGGTAGCTTAAATTCAGATTGTCATTCCGATCGATGCTTCAGGCTTCGGATCTCACGACCCGGAATCCAAACGGGCGTTTCGGGTCAACCGGTTTTGAATGCCGGATCATGAAGGGCGAACCTTGCAGCGCAGAATGTAGGATGGGTAACTTGTTACCCATCAACCGGTTATAAACGTCTTTTGGTCAGGTTCCGCCCGATGGGTAACAAAGTTACCCATCCTACGGTTCATTTTAATTTAAAGGTCTATCGTGGACCTTATGAATGTTGAAATACGACAGTCTGTTGCCTGGGAATCTAAACAAGCGTTTCGGGTCAACCGTTTTTGGATGCCGGATCATGAAGGGCGAACCATACAGCGCAGAATGTAGGATGGGTAACTTGTTACCCATCAACTGGTTATAAACGTCTTTTGGTCAGGTTTTGCCCGATGGGTAACAAAGTTACCCATCCTACGGTTCGTCTTCATCTAAAGGTCTATCGCGGACCTTATGAATGTTGAAATACAACAGTCTGTTGCCTGGGAATCTAAACAAGCGTTTCGGGTCAACCGGTTTTGAATGCCGGATCATGAAGGGCGAACCATACAGCGCAGTATGATAAGAATGATCATTGATCACGAGCTATTCCGGATTGCTGACCCAATCGATGTTAATGGCTATTGAAATGCCGAAATATAAATCATAGAGCAACAATTATTAAACAAGGGCCTATTTAACGAAACAATCTACTGAGAAAAACTATGGCTTCACTTACCATTAAAGACGCATGCAAATCCTTTGGATCTACGGACGTTCTGAAAGGGGTTTCGATAGATGTAAAATCGGGAGAATTCCTTGTTTTGGTCGGCCCCTCCGGTTGTGGAAAATCAACCCTGCTTAATCTGATTGCCGGGCTGGAAACCATTACCTCGGGAGAGATAGCCATTGGTGACAGAGTTGTTAACAAAGTCAGCCCTAAAGACCGTGATATAGCCATGGTATTTCAGAGCTATGCGCTCTACCCCAATATGACAGTCTACAAAAACATTTCGTTCGGATTGGAAACCAGGGGTGTTCCCAAACAGGAGATCGAAGCAGCTGTGGAAAGAGTAGCCGGACTATTACAAATTACCGAACTGCTGGACAGGAAACCTTCTCAATTATCCGGTGGGCAGAGACAGCGGGTAGCGATGGGCAGGGCCATTGCACGAAACCCTGCGGTTTTCCTCTTTGACGAACCTCTTAGTAACCTTGATGCCAAGCTGCGGGTGGAGATGCGGACAGAAATCAAATTGCTGCACCAGCGCATCAACACCACCATTGTCTATGTTACCCATGATCAGATTGAAGCCATGACCCTTGCTGATCGCATCGCTATCATGAAAGATGGTATTGTACAGCAGCTGGACAGCCCCCAGCAAGTCTATGACAATCCTGCAAACATTTTTGTTGCCGGATTCATAGGCTCACCCTCTATGAACTTCATTCGATGCAAAGTTGGAGCATCCGATAACTCACCAGTCATAGAACTTAATACGGGGGTGGAATCAGGAAGACAAATTCCTGTTTCCACAAGTGTCTCTGATTTAAAAGCTTACATTGGCAAAGAGGTTATCCTTGGCATCCGCCCCGAGAAAATCGCCCACGGTTTTCCCGATCAGGAGATCAACCCCGGTATTCACGAACTCAAATGTCGTGTACAGGTCCTGGAGCCCACGGGTCCCGACACTTTGGTATTTGTTTTGATAAACGACAAAGAGGTGACTTGCAGGGTGCAGCCTGCCGATGCCAAAAATCCGGGAGAAGATATGACCCTGATGTTGGATATGTCCAAGGCCATCTTTTTCGATCCCGATACCGAAAATCGAATCAGTTGAAACCCGAATCCCAAACCACTTTTTCTTGATTCTCCCGGCCCCGCTTTATGGTGAAAGAACACTTTATTTTGGTGATACGATAAAGCACAGTTGTAACAGGAATTCACATTCTTTGGGACCTCATTCAGGAAGCTAAATCTGAACACCTTGGAGCATGAACATCTCCCATAAACCAATACACCCGGCTTCCAAGCCCTTTTAAATTCAGGTTCCCGCTATGCCATTCCCCCGTTAACGCCTATAACCTGCCCTGTAATATACGACGCATCTTCGGAACACAAAAAAGACACCACAGAAGCCACCTCTTCCGGTTGACCGATTCTTCCCATGGGAATCATGGACTTAAAAGCATCTACCGGCGCGGAAGCAACCATCTCGGTGTCGATCAATCCCGGGGCCACAACGTTTACCCGAATACCGCGTTTGGCAACCTCCTGGGCCAGTGATTTACTTGCACCGATTAGTCCGGCTTTGGCGGCGGCGTAATTACTCTGGCCTTTATTGCCGGTGATAGCTGCCACTGAAGAGATTGAAACGATTACCCCGGCTTTTTTTACCATCATTCCTTGAACAACAGGCTTGGTGGTATTGTAAAACCCTCGAAGAGTGGTATCGATTACCGAGTTCCATTTTTCTGCCGCCATCATCACAAGAATCTGGTCGTCGGTAATACCGGCATTATTGATAAGGATATCAATCGAACTCCTAGTTTTTGTGATCTTCTCTATTGCTTTTTGAACCGCCTCTGCATCACGGACGTCAAATTGACAGATTTCGCCCGATCCACCATTTTTCCGGATCTGCTTTAAGGAATTTTCGGCTTCTTCCCGATGGGAATGATAGTTGGCAATAACATAATACCCTTCCGATGCGAGACGCACCGCTATTGCCCGACCAATTCCTCTACTGGCGCCAGTCACCAGCGCCGTGTTTTGTTTAGACCTGTCCGGCATCAATCTCTCCTTTATTCGATTATATTTTTTTTGATGGGAACCTAACCGGCGAAAAAAACTCAAGAACACTTCAGGGGTCATTTTATTCCTTTCGGATTTTTGTTTTTTTAGCCGTAAAAAATTAAAATCCGGCTTTGGTTTAAGAAAACATTCTTGATCTTTCTAATCATTTATGGAAAAACATGATACCCGTTCGGTAAAATTCAGCATAGTCTTAGAACCACAGATATTTTAATCTTTTACGAAAAGGATCAATTCTCAAAAACAAATCTGGTTTGACAAAATATTGTCAACATAGAATGATGATATTTTTGTATTTTGTGCCCTTTTGGGCATAACTCGGGAGATTTATTTTCACAACTGCTTGAATGGAGACTTAAAGTGACAGTTGAGATCAACACTGATGAGCTGATACTTGGGATAGCCAAGATCATGATCGATGAGCTGAAACTTGAAGACGTGACACCGGAAACGTTTGAAGCGGATCTGGATCTGGTGGATGAAGTTGGAATTGATAGTATGGATCTGGCGACCATTGCCTTGATCATCAGAGATGAGTACGGTATTCGTATCGATGAAGAACAATATCCAAAATTGACAACAATTCGCAAAATCGCCGAATACGTGGAAAAAGAGATCAAACTGAAGCAGAACTAAGAAGTCTGCCGGTTGAATTGGTAGGGATAATCCATGGTAGATATCCAACATAATAACGATCCTCAGAACAGAACCTGGAAATTCTCCGAAATACTCGCTGATACTGAAACCAGGGAGCGTTGGGAAAAAGTTCGTAAATACTTTTTTTTAAGAGAATCCACTTACGACATGTCCAATCGCTGTAACATGAAATGTGATGGATGCTACTACTATGAGGGTGATAAACAGTTTGCTTCTGAAAATAAAAATCCGGAAGCCTGGCGTCAATTGATGAGAAGTGAAAAGGAGCGTGGAATCACTTATGTCGTTTTGGCCGGTGCTGAACCATCCTTAGCATCAGAGCTGTGCCAGGTGTGCTACGATGAGATCAAGTGGGGTGCCATTGCAACTAACGGAATCAAGCGATTTCCCGATTCAATCGGCTATAAAATTCACATCTCGGTTTGGGGAAACGATGAAACCAGCGCCGGGGTAAGAAACGCCAAAAACTTATTGGAAAGGCAGATAAAAAACTACCAGGGTGATAATCGTGCCGTTTTCGTTTACACCTTCACCCGGACTAACATAGACGAAGTCAGTGAAGTGGTGGAAACGCTGGTTAGACATGATTGTCAATACACCTTCAACATCTTTTCACCGCCTGTAGGACATCAAAGCGACCTGTCACACAACGATGAATCCCTGGCCTACACGCGAAAAACCATGCTGGAGATTCTTTCAAAGTATCCGCAACACACTTTATATTCCACATACAACGCTGTTGCCCATACATTTAAATACGGATTGCACGATCTATACTCATGCTCTTACCCAAGAATGAATCCCTCCACGGATATCGGCCTAGGTCGCTCATTTCGTCAGTACCGGACAGACCTTTCCTGGGATAGGGATGTTGCCTGTTGTGTGCCGGATACAGATTGCAAGGAATGTCGACATTATGCTGCCGGCAGTGCTATTGTCACTGCCAGAATGTTCAGGCATGCCGTCAATCCTGACATCTTCAGATCCTGGCTGGATTACGTGGATACTTATTTGGCGGTTTGGGTCAGCGGTTATTCAAAGAGCCCAAATTTATGCAACGAAATGAGAATGCCACCCGGACAAAGCTTGTTTTGACCCGGCTTCTTCCGTTTAAGTCCGGCGGCGCGATATATTGCGGCTTTTTGTTTTAATAATTCGGAGTTAGATAATGATCACCGTTAGTTCTTTGCTTGATGACAGCTGGTATGAGCGATACAAATCCATATCCAAACTGAATATCAGAAGCTCAATTTACGATGTAACCAATCGCTGCAATCTGCGCTGCAAGGGATGCTTTTTCTTTTCCTCCGATGAACATAAAGCTGCAAAAGACGAAAAAAATATCACCAAGTGGGAACAGTTCATCGACAAAGAAATTGAACGCGGTGTCAATATGGCCATTCTGATTGGTGGTGAACCTGCCCTGGAACTGGACCGTGTGGAAGCATTCTATAAAAGAGTGTTGACCATGTGCGCCACCAACGGGCTTATCAAAGTGCCGCGTGATCGTTTCCCGGATATGATGGTGGGCTTATCGCTGTGGGGCGATGAGGAAGACGAAAAAACTCTCAGGGGCAAGGATACTTTTGCCATTTCCAGTAAAAATTATGAAGGTGATCCCAACTGTTACTATCTCTATACAATGACACCGAAGCAGATAGGACACACGGAAAAAATCATCAAAAAAGTCAGGGATGTGGGGTTAAAAATTCACATTCAACTATTATCCAATGACGAAGATGTGAACGGTTTCCACTGGAAAGAAGAAGAACTGGAAGATGTGCGCAATGAACTCGATACCATGCTGGATGCCTATTCCGATTGTTACATATCCGCAAAATATTATCACAAGGTGCTCACCTCCGGAAAAATGCTGGGTAGGTCTTTCGGCTGGAATGAATGCCCCTCCGTAACCCTTCCCCTTGACACACGAGACCCGCAGCCAAAACGACTGACAAATTTCATTCGCTGGGCGGCAGACCTGGAAACAATGCATCGGTGCTGCACATCGGAAACCAGGGATTGTTCCACCTGTAAGGATGGAGCTGCCACCATGAGCTGGATTATGGTGAACAAACGAGCTCATATTCGTACAACTGAAGACCTGCAAAATTGGATCGAAGTCTATGAGATGTTTGCCAAACTGTATCGTTTTATTCCCTGGTAGGATACCGGCTCTTTTTCACCGGCATGAAACAGGAAGTCAAAAAGCCGGGTTTGTTTGAGGTACTACCATGAGCAAAAACAACACCGTTATTATCGGCTACGATGCAGTGTCTCCACTGGGAACTAACCTGGAAACCCAATGGGAAAGAGCAAGCAACGGTGAAAGCGGTATCGGCAGACTGACACGCTTTCCCCTTCGTGACAATTTCCCCGTCCTGGTTTCCGGAGAAGTACCCGAAACAGATGTCAGCAATTATCCGTTTCTCAGCCCAAGAGCCCTCGCTCAATGGCCTTCTCCGATTTTCAAACATGCCATGCTGACAGTTCACCGGGCGTTAACAACCAGTGGACTGGAAATCACACCAAAAATTGCCCCCAGGGTTGCTATCACATTTAGTTCAGCGGTTGGCGGACAGGACGCCGTGATTAATGCCGACAGACTGCTCAACGCCAAGAACAAACTGCCCCATCCGGCTACTAATCCTAACTCATGTATTAACATGGTGGGAGGCAAAATCTCCATTCTCACCAAAGCAACCGGACCAATTACCTCTACCATCACTGCCTGTGCGACCGGGTCCACTTCCATCATTATGGGTTCGATGCTGATTCACCAAAAGATGGCAGATGTTGCCATCTGCGGCGCTGTTGATTTTTCACTGGTAGAGCCGATTGTTGCAGGTTTTGCCACTATGAATGGTGCATACAGCTGTTGGGATGAAGATCTTTCGGAAGAGCCGGAGGAAGTTAGCAGACCGTTTTCACAAAATAGAAAAGGATTTGTGGTATCCGAAGGATCGGGTGCGATTATCATTGCTAGCAGGGAATTCGCGAAGGCCCATGGTTTGGCTCATCAGTTCGAAGTTGCAGGTTGGGGTATGAGTTCCGATGCCTATCACCATGTGGCCCCAAATCCCGAAACAGTCAGCCGCTGCATGCAGGAAGCTATTGAAAATGCCGGATTAAATCCCGCGGACATTGACGTCATCAATGCTCATGCCGCATCTACCAAAGTTGGGGATCAGGTTGAATACGACGCCTTAAAATCGGTGTTTGGGAAACAAACACCGCCGGTTTCAGCCAATAAATCGATGATTGGCCATGCTATGGGCGCGTCCAGTGCCATAGAAACTATTTTTGGTCTCGAAGGCATGAAACGAGGATTGATCCTGCCGACTATCAATTATGATCCTGATCCGAAAATCGACCTGGATTGTGTTTCCGAAGGTATTCGCGGTAAAGATCAGGAATACTTGCTCAAAAACGCGTTTGGATTTGGTGGCTGTAATGCCTGCCTGGTTATCAAGCGAACCAATTAGACGACGATCAAGGAACCAAACAATGAAAGCGCCGCTAAACAGAAAAGTATTTGTCGTTGGATACGGAGCTGCAACCCCATTAGGCAAGGATTTTTCTGCTACCTGGCAGCATGCTGTTGAGGGGAAAGCGGGGTTTCGCAGGGTTACCAAATGCGAGACTCAATCGGATAGCTTTGTTGTGGGAGAAATCCCTGGTTGGAATCCCGATGATCTGGATTTTGCCAATAAAAAAGAGGTTTACAACTGGAATGCCGATTATGTGCTGCTCACCATGGCAATCTGCCGTGAAGCGATTGAACATGCCAAACTGCCTGTCAACGATGAAACCGGCCCTCGTACAGCCTGTCTCATCGGTTCGGCACTAAACGGAACAGACGCATATCGCATTGCCATGGACGCCTATGTCAATCGTGGCCCTTTTAAGGTTAGCCCCTATCTTTTGCCAAACCTGTGTGCCAACATTCCCTCCGGAAAAGCCGGGGTACTTCTGGGATTTACGGGGCCCGTTTTTTCACCGGAAGGGGCTTGTGCGACAGGTAATCATGCCCTTGGTATAGGTGCCAGGATGATCCGCGATGGAGATTGCGATTTCGCCTTGGCCGGAGGTGTCGATACCTGCATTATCCCGGAAATCATCCAGGGGTTTGCCAATATGCGAGCCACCATAGAAATCACCGAGGGTGACAGGGCTTTTTCAGATCACACCCAGGCTTCAAGACCCTTTAGTGCGGACAGAAAAGGATTTGTGTTATCAGAGGGCGGTGCAGTGCTGGTATTGGCCGCCGAAGAAATGATTGATAGATATGACTTGTTACCCAAAGCGGAAGTGATGGGAATTGGCTGGACATCCGACGCATACCATTTCACGGCGCCCAATCCCGGGACTATCGTTCGTGCCATCCATGAGGCCATTGACGACGCCGAACTAAAACCGGATGATATTCAATACATCAACGCACATGGCACTTCCACACCCAAAGGAGACAAAACCGAAGTAAAATGCCTGCGTGAGGTATTCGGGAACAGCCTGGAAAGAATACCGGTTTCTTCGAACAAATCCCAGGTAGGCCATACCCTGGCCGGAGCCGCTTCCATTGAGGCTGCTCTTTCCATTGAGGCCATGCGAAACGCTCTGATTCTGCCGACAGTCAATCATATCCCGGATCATGAATTTTCCGATATCGATGTGGTTCCCAATCAAACAAGACATCAGAAGACAGAAATCATGCTTTCCAATGCATTTGGTTTTGGTGGAACCAACTGCTGTATTGTATTGAGAGGAGTTTAAATATGAAACCCAAACCGTTCGTAGCCGAGGATGTAAACGGATTTCCCTATTATTCCAAGAACAAGACCGATCAGACAATCTGGCATCAATGCCGTACCCGCACCCTTTATGCGGATACGGATCGTTCTCAAGTTGTTTATCACGGTAATTACCTGCGCTATTTTGAATATGGCAGGGCTTCCCTGATGCGTGATCTGGGCTATCCTTACCTGGAAATCGAACAAAGTGGTTTTATCTATCCGATTATCGAAATTGGCGTAAAATATTATTCTCCTCTGAACTACGATGATCCCATGATTATCTATACCAAACCGGTGCAATTGGAGCGGGTCAAAATAAAGTTCAACTATATCATCACCCACGAAAACACAGGATCTATGGTGTGCACCGGATTTACCCAGCATTGTGCCACCAATCCCAAAGGCATCCCGGTGGAAATTGATCCTAAAACAATGGCACTATGGAAGAATTTCCCGCACTAGGTGAGAAACATCAGTTTCCATACACCCTGTCCATATACCCTTTTTTACTTGATCATCGTATCCCGTCTGGAGCCATACTTCCGGCTGTACACTCCATGCAGCTGTTGGTTGGTTTTATTAATCAACATACTGTTGAATTTGACACCTATACACTCCTCAATGCTTCTTTTGGAAAACTGCTGTTTCTGCCGGATGACAAGGAAAGCATTGAAACCTGGATAGAAATAAAAACCCTCTCCGCTACCCGGATTCATTTAGCTCTTTTAACCAAATCCAGATCCAGATCAGGTATCACCCGCAGTTTTCCCCATGCAAGCTTTGAACTGGCCAAGCCTTTTCAACCATTTGGCAAACAGGCGAAACCGGGAAAAAGCACACGCTTTGCAAAGCAGAAGCTTTCATCCGGAGGCATTACGGACACGGCCCGGAATCCGGACGATCAGCAGCAGGCAACTGGTTTCGGAAACAGCATCAAATCCGATTCGCCACCGTATTCGAATCACTGTAAATTAAAGCTCATACCGCAAGGAAATGACTTTAATGAATCAATTCCCGTCAGTGATATTTACCCGGGTTTGGTGTGTTTTGAGGAAGGATTTCAAAATGTAACGGAATCTGTCAGGACCAGTGAAGCAGGAGCTATTACCAAAGTCTCGGGTGGTAAACCGGTACCGGGACCTGCTATCCTGGGGTCCCCATTCCCACTGGATGCAGCTTTTCAAGCGGCTTGCGCCTGGGGTAGGAAATATACAGGGCAGATTTGTTATCCTGTAGCCTTTGAAAAGCGCAGGGTATTCCGGCCTACTCAAGCTTCTGACATATACGACGTAGAGATCCTTCCGCTAAATCTGGAAGGAACAACCCTGGAGTTTGATTTGTTACTCAAAAACTCGCAGGGCCGAATCATGGAACAGGTTGTAGAATTGAAAATGCGGGAAATCGGCATCGGAACCGCTTGAAATTTGCTAATGTCCGGTTAACAATATAACGCCGCATTGCACTGCAAACAGGTGACATAAACTTCGCTACGCAGAATTGCGAGGTTCGCAGCAAGAACCTGGTTTCACCACACTAGTTTTTGGGGAATCCGTTCACCACATGTTCAAAATAAAGATCTTTTTCCTGCCAAAGATTGTTCAACCACTTTTGAAAACCGATCCGATAATCCTTGTCATTGGAATAGTCTCCCAGCAGTTCTTCCGTCACGGGGAATTTTCGAACCACGACATCAATCCGTTTTACCTTACCGCACAAAAAATCCCAGAAATTGGGCACTCCTAACGGGTAGGAAATGGTGATATCCAAAACATAACTCAACTGATCCCCCATGGCGGATAGCACAAACCCAATGCCGCCGGCTTTGGGCTTCAACAGGTTTTTATAAGGAGATGTCTGGCGTTCATGTTTGGTTTTGGTGAACCGTGTTCCTTCCGTAAAGTTCATAACAGCCACCGGGTTGTCCTTGAATTTCTCGCAGGCCTTCCGGGTGATTTCCATATCCTTGCCTTTAAGGTGAGGATGTTTACGGATAAAATCGAGCGAATAACGTTTCATAAAGGGGAAATCCAGGGCCCACCAGGCTTGGCCTAATAATGGAACCCAGATCAGCTCTTTTTTCAAAAAGAACTTTAACATGGGAATTTTGTGATAAAGTACCTTTTGTAAAACCGGAATATCCACCCAACTCTGATGGTTCGAAATAACAAGATACCACGCCTTGCGATCCAGTTTTTCAATACCTTTTAGATTAAATTCTATGTTTCTTGTGAGGATAAGCGCCACATTATTGAAAAATATCCAGTTTTCCGCGAAAAATATTGCCATTCGCCCGGTTATTCTGCGCCAGGATTTCACAGGAACGACCAGTCTCAACAATGTAACGGCAAACAAAAACGATCCCCAAAAGACAGTATTTGTAATCAAGAACAAAATGGAAAGGACGCCCCTGACCTGGTAAAAAATAGAAAACATAATTCATCCTATACCCAACATCCCACCCCGGCCACTTTAGGCTTTAAACTCCGGTAACTGTTTCTCGACACTCACTGGCCATTACAAGGAAATGGATTAACAAAGTAACTCGATGAAAAAAGAATATTCTCGGAAGGAAACAACAAGTTACCGCCTCTATTGTTTATGGGTAGTAGGATCAAAAAAGACGGTAAAGTAAAAGTTTTGTAATGCCCTGGTTATTCCTAAATTAGGGGCAATAAGCACTTGTTGTTTTGTGTCAGATATCTTTCAAAGAGAGAATACGACCTTCAATGAAGGGAGTATTCAACTGGACTGATTTAAAATGCAATTGGGAAACATTATAAAGCAATTTGTTCAATTCTCTTTTCTTGTTGACCTGTCCCCTTTTAAATTCAAATGCAAATATTCGATTCGCCTTTTCGTTAACTAACAAATAATCAATTTCAATTTGATTTTTGTTTTTAAAAACAGGACCGGCTATATCAAAGTCCATTGGGGGATTCTCCAGTATTTTTTGTTTAAGAATCATTTCCAGGACTCTTCCTTCAAGATTAGGCATATCTTCGACAATTCTAGTAAAAACCGAATTAGCCTGTCCCATTTCCAGTAATGCTCGGTTTTGTTCAATGTATCGATACCAAAAATAGATAAACGGGTCTTTAATCACATACCTTGAATTTTTTGAATTGGCTTTTTCTGTGACAGAGATCTCCTTTTCGATCAGATCAAGACTATCCGTTAAATAAGGAAGATAGTTTCCCAGAGATGTTGTGTTTATGCCTGCAACATTTGCTATTTCATTGGCACTTTGAATTCCCTTGGCTATAGATGAAAGCATTCCGGTATAAACATGAGATGACTTTTTCAGTTCAGGATGCAGCATTTTGTTTAGCTCATCGCTGAAAAGCCCGGTAAACCCCATCCAGCCTTTTTTCAATATCAGTGAAATCGATTCTTCCAGCCATCCAAACTGCTGCAAAATCTCATAAAAGCGAATGTTTGCCCCAAACATGGTATATAGCCTCAAATGTTGCTCGGGACTTGTGATGTTATTATCTATGAAAAGTTGTTTGATGATTGAAAAAGGCAATGGGTTGAGTTGAATGTTATGATCAAGCCGACCAAAAAGTGGAGAGCTTTCCTCGAAAAGAATCTTATTCAGTAAGCTTCGAATAGAACCACAAAATACTATTAAACAGGGATAATTCTTTCGTTTAAACTCATCGATATACCTCTGAAATAAAAAGAGATCTTCAGAGCTATCAAGAAATAAATTCTGTACCTCATCAAAAAAAAAGATAAGCGGCTGGTTTTTAGATAACATCACCGACACTGCTTTAAAAAACTGTGTTAAATCCTTTGGCACGGAAGTAAACCCGAGCTCATACAAGTAGGCATCAACTTGATCAAAAGTTTTACCAATATTCCCCGGTAGGCAAAAAAGATAGAGACTGTTGCTTATGGTTTGCGTTGCTTCAAGCCATAGACGTGTTTTCCCAATTCTCCGTCTTCCAATAATAGAAGTAAACAGCGTGCCTCTATCAATTGTTTTAATCCAGTTTTTGATAATCTCTAATTCGTCATCCCTGCCGTAAAATTTCATCAACAGTCCTTAATGCTCATTAAACCAGTTAGTGTCCGAACGAAAAGTCGCCAAACCTTTATCCAGCCTTGTGCCAGATACCGGTATTCAACCAGAGGATTAACATGCTGTCAGCCGTCAGCCGTCAGCTTAAAGCATTGCAATGACAAGCAAAAACTGGCTGAGAGCTGATTGTTGAAGGCGGCAAACTTCCGAAGGAAAACCTACCTCCTAAACCCTTTTTTGCAAGAATTTGATGGGTTTCCGGACAAGTACTAGTTAGTTGCAAAAAAAGAGTATAATACCTGTTGTCAGATTATCTACTAAATAATTATCTGTCAAAAGATTATCTATGAACCGATAATAATGAAAAATCTTGCTGTGCTCAAGACACTCTGTTCAGCTGGTCAATAACTAAACTGGCTGCCCGCGACATTGCAAGAGCGATGGATTTATTCACCACGAAAGACTAGTGGCTTCTGTCTAATTTTACCTTTGCTTCGTAAGCGTCATGTCTTTTTGATGAATAGTTACGGAAAGATTAAGTTAAAATTTACAAAGATTTACGAAAAATAATGCAGGCATTTCGTCTATAATTATTGGGCTGTGGATTTGGTTTTTTGCCCATTTGTTTAAATGTGTTGAACCATTTTTGCAACATAACCTGATTATTATTAACGCCTTAGCTCACTTAATTTTCATAAGGGGGAAATTATGCGGATCAAAACATTACTATTGCTGTTCATCTCTTTTAGCATCTCACTCAGTACTATCGCTGGAAACACAGACCTGCTCAATCGCCTGGATAACGAATCGCTGGACTTAAAAAACTTCGATGCCTACAAGCGGGAACTGGCAATTTCTTTCGTCGCCAGGCTGTCTGACAAAGGATTTTATACCCAACTCAGGAAACAGATCGCAGGGAAACAAACCGGCATCTCCTTGCAGGCCCTGGCGAAAAAGCAAATCAGTAAACAAAAGGATAGAAGCTTTCAAAAGATGCTTTCCCAACTTGATTTGAGAATCAGACAAGCAAAGGGTATTGAGAATTATGCAGATGAGCTGCTGGAAGTGCGACTTGCCTTGCCTGAAAAATCCTTGAATGATTTTAAATCAGGGCCAATAGAAAATACACTGACCGCCTTTGTACCTTCAGGGAACGAAAAAAACTGGGAGTATATCGAAGCCTTCGATATACATGGCGAATTGCATCTGCTTGACCCATGTGAAGAGCCCGATCAACCGGTTCTTGTGGTTGGAATCAACAGTCGCAAAGATCTGGCAGCTGGGGTGACAATGGTAAATGACGCTCTGAGAGCGAGCGGTCTGCAGTCCGTTCCGTCGGAAAACTATACGGCAGCGACCGGCAATATTGAAACCACCAAACTCAATGCCATTCGCTTAAAAGATGACATGGAACCGTGGATTTCAGGAAAAGCAGAGGTCTATGCCATCGTATCCGGGGTTCAGCCGAATCAGATGGAAGCTCAGGTGACCATAGTTGATATGCCCTACCTGGATTACAAGGACACTACCTATTACCCGAATCAAATTCTGGTTTTCTGGAACCAATATCGATATGCAGCCGCAAATATCGTCTTGTACGAAAAAGACGATAACTATAACTACCAGGAATTGATTAATATCATTCTAAACGCTACCGCCGAAATTATGGCAACCTTTCCGGAAACTTCTCCCTATTCAGGACTGGTCTTGATTGCCAACAAAATCATCCAGGCCATGCCCGACGAATGGTTTACCAACAACGATGATTATGTGGATGTGTTTTATACCCTGGAAAAAGGAAGAAATTATACTAATTACTATGGTGCATCGGCCAACGCCCGTGTGAGTCTTGCCCCGTATATTCTGATCGAAAATTAATCAGGATGAAGACAAATGCAGAGAGTCGGACTCGCATCCCCCTGCATTTGTCCTTGAATCCGGGCCATACCGCACTCCTGAAGAAAATCGATTGGATCTGCCCGAAATACCTTTGCCCGTATCCTCCTTCCCAGTTTGACCTGATGTTGTCATTGCTCAGCCCGAAACTGTTTGATGAACACAAACTTGAGTCTGGTATTTGCCGGTAGACTAATTTAATGAACGCCTTCAGCGTTAAGCGCAATTCATTAGTGTCTTTATTTCACCACGAAGACACGAAGAACACGAAGGATTTTACCATGATGGGTAACGAGTTAACCATCCGACGGTTTCCTTCCCTGTAAGGGAAGATTATAACAGACTAGGGTAAGTGAGCTTGCGAACGTCACCCTAGGTATGCTTGAAAAATGGATAAGAACTCTGAAGGAGTTCATTACGACTTTTTCGAACCCTTCTTTAATGAACGCCTACAGCGTTCTTAAACCGAGGTGTTATCTGACCTATGGTGACGCTCGCAAGCTCGCTGACCATAGGCTAATTTAATGAACGCCTTCAGCGTTAAGCGCAATTCATCAATGTCTTTATTTCACCACGAAGACACGAAGAACACGAAGGATTTTACCATGATGGGTAACAAGTTACCCATCCTACCTATTCCTTAAATATCTGAATTTATGTGGAATATTCGTCGGATTGTAGGGTGGGTCAAGCAGAGCGGACCCGCCAACGTGCATTATGACACAGTCCGATTCCCCGTGCTGTGGTCCTGAATCGCTGAAAACACGAAGGTTCTATTTCAAAACGGGTACACCAAAAACATTCGGGGACGCTTTTTATTTGGTGCACTCCCTAATCGAAACTGCGGGGAAAATATCAGTGAGGTAATTTGTGAAGTCTTGTTGAGGGGGTGGGGCGTATTACCCAAAAAGCAGTAACTGCCCGCCACAATCAAAGCGTTTGATCCTGCCTGATAAAGCATCCCGGCAAAGATCACCCCAATTGGGACAGAATGGATTAAAAAAGCTTAACAGCCGCCAGCAGGCCATCGCGGATCGGGTTGATGAAGTACCTGAAATCCGGATCATTGGCAATGAGGCGGTTGTGTCGGATTATTGCAGCGGTCAGATCATCAACTTCGTCTTCGTCATTGACAGTGACCTGACCGTCCCAAAGAACATTATCAGCGATATAAAGACCGCCCTTTCGCAATTTGGTTTTAGCCAGTTCAAAAATCTTCGGATAATCTTCCTTATCCGCATCACAGAATACCAGGTCAAACTCTTCCTTCTGCCTGTCAAACACATCCAGCGCTGATTCATTGTGGTATTGAACTCTTTCCCAGAGGTTTTGCCTTTTAAGGTAATCCTCCGCCGCTTTGCAGTTGTCTTCACTGTAATCGCAACAGATGACTATTCCTCCTTCGCCAACGGCCCTGGCAAACCAGCTTGCCGAATAGCCGAATCCGCTGCCAAATTCGATGATTCGCTTAGCCCCGATGGATAAGGCCATGGTTTCCAGAAACATACCCGCCGGACGTCCGACAATAGGAAAATACCTCTCGGCAGCATCCTTTTCCATCTCCTCTAAAACACCTCCTCCCGGGTCTTGATGCAAATCTGACAGATAGGATTCGATAGAGGGATTTACAATTGAATAGAGCGACGGATTAGTATTCATCGGAGTCTCCTTTCGAGCCGGTATCAGTACTTGTTGACATCAAACAATTACGCTTGCCGTCACGGCAAGTCAAAATCAAGTTAGCTTGATGAAACGCAGGAATCATCTGCCGGTCATTAGTGTCTGAACGAAAACCAGTTTAGCCAATACCAACAAAGGCTTTAAAAGCAACTTCGCACTTCGGGGTTCAGTGCTTTCAGCGATCAGCTCTCAGCCAGTTTTTGCGTGCCTTTGTAATGCCTTAAGCTGACGGCTGGCAGCATGTTAATCATCACCTTGGATTTCGGTATCTACTATAAAGCAGGATCAGGATTTAGCGATTTTCCGTTCAGACACTAAATTATTCTGCGCCTATTTAATTTTACCAATCCCCAGTTATTTAGCACCAGCGGATAACGGCAAAATGATCCGGTTTCGCTTTAGTACTTGTAACCATGCCTGGTTATATAAAACAGCCTCAGCTCATAAGGAAATCATGCACGAATGTATCATAAAGCCACGTATTTCGGAAGTAAACGGTTCTGGTCACATCAGCAATACGGTTTACCCGGTCTGGTTTGAGGAAGGTCGTATCGAACTCTTAAAAGATGTGCTTCAGGAAAAGCAATTTCCTTACATGCTTGCTCGCCTGGAGCAAAATTTCCAAAAAGAAGTTTTTTACGGTTATGAAGTAATTGTTAAAAGCGGTATTGAAAAAATCGGTAACAGCTCGCTTTCGATCAATCAGGAAGTCTGGCAGAATGAAGCGCTATGCGCCCAATCAAAATCAGTTCTGGTACATATTAATCGTGAGTCGAAACGACCTGCGAATATTGGTGATGATATTCGAAAGCTGTTGGCCGGGACAATGGAAACAGAAACTCCTTCGTTTTAAAGATCGAAACCCTATTCATCGAGTTCAGGACAATCATACCGTTAGAAAGCTTCTCCTCGCATTTTTTATTCTGTAAGTTCGAGCTCCCCCCAAGGCTATTAGAAACCGACTTTTTTCTCCGTATTGGAATCTAAGAATTGGTTTCTTTTAAATTTCGATGGGTATATTATAAAGAGACATTCTGCTAACACGAAAACAGGAGAAAAAATGATTAAACGAAACCGTAAGTTGTTTTGGAATAGTTTGATAATGCTGTTGCTGCTGTTTACGTTGTTTACAAATCCTGCCTTGGCCGGTAATGTACCGCGCATCAGCGTCCAGGAGGCACACGCAAGGATTACCAGTGGCAAAGCACTTTTGGTTTGTTCATACAGTGATCAGATTTGCCGTGATTATATGTTAAAGGGTGCTATCCTGCGAAGTGAGCTTGATTCACGATTAAGCAGCCTGCCAAAAAGCACTGAGATAATATTCTATTGTGACTGACCTTCCGAATTTACTTCTGCCAGGTTGGCGGGAAATTATCTGAAGAAAGGCTACAACAATGTCAAAGCTTTAAGAGGCGGAGTGAATGCCTGGCGTAAAGCCGGATTTTGATAACATAGCAATTCCAAACGAGTCACTCCAAATTACCTTAACAGCAAAGCAGTGCAGCGTAGCACTGCTTTGCCAAAATAACTCCCGGGTTAAATATTAAGGACATTTCATTAAGCTTTATCATGGTGCGGTTTCAGCCACCCTTCTCATAAAGGCCGGCAGTCCAAAACAGTTCCAAAAGGCCCTGGAGCATCTGATGAGAAATGCAATCACCCTCTTTATTGCCCACCGGCCGGCGACTGTTAAACGTCGATCATATTGTCGTCATGGACGCCGGAAAGATCGTCGCACGTGGCACTTGCGACGAGCTGCTAAACAAATTACCGCTTCATGCCCGCCTGGCCGAACTGCAGTTTCAGAACAACAACAAATAGGTGTTTGCAAATGTTACGGGGCGTTTCACCAGTCTCACAGTAAATTCTAAATAAAAAACAATGAATTATTATTCGTCTACCGAGTGGCAATATAGAATTGCCAGTTTTGGTCGCCTGGTTGACATACGCAATTTTCCCGATATAGCCGGTCAGGTGCTGCTTGGGCAGAAACCTGCCTACCTGGGACGTGGCGTACATTTACCTAAAAAGCATATCGATCCGGGTATTGTACCGGCGGTTGTTTTCTGGACCAAAGGTCCGGTAGAAATGCTGGTGGAAAACAAATATTTGCTCCAGGCCCTGCAGGTTTATAAAGACAATAAATCTGTGGTTGGGATTCAATTGAGTGTTACCGGATTAGGCGGAAGTTTGCTTGAGCCCGGAATACCAACAGCCGATGCATCTGTGTCCGGATTGGAAAAGGTCTTAAAAACAGGTCTCATAGACGCGGAAGCAATCACCCTCCGCTACGATCCACTGGTGAAAGTAAAATCATCCGGAGGCCAAATCCTTACAAATACCTCTGAACTATTGTTCAAAAAGGTCATATCCCCTTTTTCCAGGCTTGGCATTAACCGTATCCAAACCAAGTTTCTTTTGTTCAGCGGGGTGAAAAACAAACGATATTACCACGTTTACTCAAGGATGCAGCAGCAAGGAATTACTCCGATAGTTCTTTCCAATACGGAGAAACTGGACATCCTTTCCCGGTTTAAACAAACAGCAGATTCGTTGGGTTTACGACTTACTACCTGCTGTATGGCTCATGAGCAGACTTTTCCTGAATGGAATGAAGATGAGGCATGTCTTTCTGCCGACCAACTGACAAAGACAGGAAAACGACTTTTTGGAAACCAATGGAATCGCATTACGCAAACGAAAAGATCCAGCAGAAAAGGCTGTCATTGTTCGGCTTACTGGGATCTCAGCAATATTAAAGGACACAGGAAATGCGGTTCCCGGTCCCCGGTTTGTCTCTATTGTTCGGCTATCCCTACCTGGAAGCCATAGTCAAACCAAGCACGCCGGGGCTCTATGCTTTTCTTCCGGTCAGCGAGTAAAGTCACTTTTGATCCCGATCTATTCCTTTCATTTTTCTAAAAATCATTATACGATACACAAATGTCACCCGAGACACTTTTGCGGTTTGAGTTTATTGACATCTCATTTCTAATAATCTGTTTTTACTGGGATGTAATACTGCTTGCCCTTGTCGGCAGCTTCCGACTCTTACCTGTGATGACAATAGCTGTTTCGAATCTGTTATTCGCTCTCATTTGTCCTGGCGTGTACCAAAAAAAATCGGGGACACCTTTTTTAACTCAACACTATGCCGACACTAAAAATCAATCATTTGAATTTCCGTATCGTCCCTCTGGGGCTTTTTGTATGCCGTTCCTAGGGAACTCTGGAAAGTGCTCTTTTATAGCAAAGTCTCCAATTTGTTAATGGTGAATAAACTTCTTCCAAGGTTGGATTGGTCCTAATCATCCAGCCGTTTTGAAGCATGGTTGACTATTCAATTAAACCCCGAAGGGGTGGTACTATAGTAGCCAGCGGTGTTAACCGCTGGTATTCAGACCCAAGGTAATCAAGTCCCATGGGGACGACACAAAACATCAATAAAGAATGACTGCCGGAACTTTTGGTACACCCTTGCCTTGCAACAGTTTGTATACATTATCAGTAATATATCTCATCGAGTCCCAAGGTTGGGTTGGTCCTAATCATCCAGCCGTTTTGAAGCATGGTTGACTATTCAATTAAACCCCGAAGGGGTGGCATTATAGTAGCCGGCGGTGTTAACCGCTGGTATTCAGACCCAAGGTAATCAAGTCCCATGGGGACGACACAAAACATTACTATAGAATGACTGCCGGAACTTTTGGTACACCCTTGTCTTGCAACAGTTTGTATACATTATCAGTAATATATCTCATCGGGCTTCAACTGATAGCAAATAATACCAAATAAAACGTTTCCCGGAAAATTTGGCGTACAACTGGCAGGTGACATTGACTCATGTTGATCTTAAATCCAAACCCGGGAGAGCAAAAATGAAACTGAAAGCATTCGTCACAGCCGCTATCTGGTCGGTATCCACGGTATTTGCGTCTTCAATTTTTATTATTTCTTTTTAACAGCGGTGTTTCGGACTACTGAAAGAGAACATGCTGAGACATGTACCGTTTTGAACAGAAACAAAATGATGTTTCTGAAATATGTTACTGCCGTTTTGAACACACAAACCGGGCATCCATACGAGGAAACCGGCATCTGATGGCCGGTTTCGGCCGGAAATCCTTACGATAATTCTAAAAAGGCTTCGATGCGTGTTCTGAGCTGCTCTGTGTCAGATTCCGAGTAATCAGTCTCAAGGTGCAGGAACGCCAGGTCGAACCGGTCGCGTACAAACTTCTCTACGGTGTGGGACTCGATGTTATAGGTGTGGCAGGCTTGCCAGGTAAGGTCTACAACCTTGTCTACCTTGAAGTCATCAATCAAGCGTCCCAGCATTTCCAACCTAAGTGGATTGGGAGACATTACGGAGCACGGAATTTCAAGATATTGCTCTGCCAAGGCAGTGATGGGATCTTTGGTTTCATCTACCTGGAAGGTTTTTTTGTAGCCGCTGCAGTTTTCAAAGCAAACCACGTTTCCACCGGATTCTTCGATAATCCTAACGACCTTGTCGCATCCCAACCCGATAGGGACACCTGTTAACAGGACACGGGGGGTGCTTTCCGTGAAAGTACTCAAACCGTTATCCACCCTGGCCTGAATAACATCGATGATCTCCTGCAAGATGCCAATGCCTTGTTCTTTATCCGCAAAAAAACCGGTCTTGAACATGATTTCCACTAGTTCTTTGCCGCTGATGGGAGATGGCTTCGTTCGGGCCAGATCCATTAATGCCTTGAACGTCTGCCGCTCCCTGTTAAGCAGTGAGATAGCCGATTTCAGATCCTCATCGGATATGGGATTCCCGGTGTTCTCTGCAATAAGATCCTTGAACCGCTTCACTTCCTCGATCCACATGGGCTGTGCTTTGTCCTTTTCCTGGTTTTGAGGCAATTGTAATACGTAAACAGGCCGATATTCGGACATCAGCTCAAACATCTTTTTCTTGCCGTCACAGGTTGTATCGGCAACTATCAAATCCGAGAAATTGAAATAGGGACAGGTTCCCGATGCCGCAAATCCGAAACTGCTTTTTATCAGCGGACAGAGGTTTCGGGGAAGGAATTCCTCCGCCTTTTCAATGGGATCATTGCGGGTCCCGCAGAGTGGGAGGGGAATGGCGCCGGCAGCGACAGCAATCTCCGTGGGTGAATACAGGCAGAACCG
>JANQLH010000166.1 GCA_028280735.1 SAR324 cluster bacterium
GTTGGGATAATAGGACTGGACTGCCTGGGGAAGCCCATTAACGAGGCCAATGTTCATCGTCCCATGCTTCTGGCAAATTTAACATCGCAACCCCTTGAGAGCGAAATTACCGAATCCACACTGGTGAAGCTGATCTGTTCCAAAAACGGGTTATTCAAAGATTCACCGGCTTCCAGTCGGAAAATAGCAGTGCTAAACAAGGCGGACAATGCAGAGTTAGTTGATCGGGGGGAAAAGGTGTTGGACTTGCTTGAGAAAGAAATCAACCGCAGGGTAAGAATTGATCAGGCAATAGTGGGAGATCTTAGATTTGATCAACTGAAAAATGGTATCTGATTACCGAAGGTATCCACCTCGACAGGCTTTTGGTAAAGACGATGGGCAACATGTTGCCCATCCTAAATAAAAAATCCCCAAATAGATCATCAATCTAACATCTAACTTCTAAAATACCGTCTTTCTCCCATGATGTGAGTAGCTTCTATAGAGCGATCGTCTCCCAGGGTCATTAGCAAAAAGAGTTTCTGCTCGATGGTTTCGGACGAAGCCATCCGCCGTTGGATGAGTGAGGTAGCGTCCAAATTGAGAACAACAAAATCCGCTTCTTTGCCGGGATGAAAACTTCCGATATCTTCATCCAACGATAAGGCTTCGGCTCCACCCAGGGTTGCCAGGTAAAATGCTTTAAGGGGCGAAAGCGTCTGACCTTGCAGTTGGAGTATTTTGTAAGCTTCTCCAAGGGTTCTCAGCATGGAAAAGCTGGTTCCGCCGCCGATATCCGTCCCCAGCCCGGTTTTAATTTTATGGGATTTTGCTTTTTCCAGGTTAAACAATCCGCTGCCAATAAATAAATTGGAAGTCGGACAGAAAGAAACGGCAGCACTATTTTCGCTCAAGCTTAGATAACTCTCCTCCGGGAGGTGAATTGAATGTGCAAATACCGAGTGATCCGTAATCAGGTTATATTTGTCGTAAACATCCAGGTAGTTTTTGCTCCAGGGAAATAATTCAGCAACAAATTGCACTTCAGCCGCATTTTCAGCAAGATGCGTATGCAGGTAAAGTCCATCCGCCTTGTTGAGGAGATCGGATGCTTTTTCAAGCTGTTCTTCAGTAGAAGTTACGGCAAACCTGGGTGTTACGGCGTATGAAATTCTACCCCTCTCGTGCCAGTTTTTGATTAGATCCAGCGAATCCTCATAAGCCTGTTCAGGTGTATCTTGGAGAAAGTCCGGAGCATTGCGATCCATCATCACCTTCCCGGAGATCATCCTCATGTTTAATTGCAAGGCTTTTTGGAAGAAGATTTCTGCCGACTGTTTGTGAATGGTTGGCATTACCTGGGCTGTAGTCGTTCCGTTTTTGAGGATCTCATTAAAAAAGAAATTGACTACTTCTGTGGCATATTCGGTATCTGAAAACTGGCCTTCCTTAGGGAACGTGTAGGTTTCCAGCCAATCCAGCAACTGTTTTCCAAATGAGCCGATAATATCTGTTTGAGGGTAGTGCAAGTGGGTGTCTACAAAACCCGGGAGAATGATTTTATCCTGATAATCGATGATCTTAATCCCCTCCGGGAGCAGCTTTTTCATCTTTTCAGCAGGACCCGCAGAATTTACATAACCGTTCTCGATAAACAGGATACCGGGGTCAAAGACTTCAACGCAGGATGTTTCAGGCAATTGAAATGGATCAGCCACAAAATGCACTATTGTTCCCTGAACGGCTAATGTTTGATGAGGCATGGCTTATATTCCGATCTGTTATTGATGAGCCTGGTTAATTAACGACAATTTATGGGTTCCGTACAGCCTGTATTGATGGAGTTATCAGCTATCGGCTATCAGTTATCTGTCTGTTGAACAATTATTCAAGTCACGAGTAGAACAACTACATGCACCTTTTGATTAATCAGCAACCTTTATCTTCTATGCATTTGGATGTCTGAATGTAATTAAATGCCTAATATTACGGAAAGAAAAGCTTTTACTTAAAGGATTTATTCACCACGGAGGCACAAAGTTTTTTGTTTACAGGCTTATAAGCACAGGAATCGGTGAGTGTTATGACAACAGTCTTGAAATCTCATACATCGTTGATAGGTGTTTCTTGAGTATAACACCCCCAGGAATCCGAAGAAAAATCTTTGCTGCTGACCCGATTCTATCTAATTTTTTTCTTTGCTTCGTGAACTTCGTGTCTTCGTGGTGAATAGTTACAACTGAAAAACCGGATCATTTAAGAATATCGGTGATACTGGAGCCGTTGGTGGCTCGAATTTTTTTTAAATAGTTATACACGGTAAAATTGGTAACTCCCAGTTGCAGGGCAACCTGGTTAATGACACCTTTGATCTGAAAAATCCCTTTTCTTTCCAAAAGCCTTACCAGGTTGATTTTTTCATCCGTCGTCATGGTGGCCGGCCTTTTTCCAACCTCCTTCACTGCTTCTTCGAACAGGGTTTCGATGGTGTTATCTACGGAGAAAGCCAGTTTTTCGGAAATAGGTTTTGATTCCTTGTCCGGCTTTATCCCGGCAAACATTTCCAGGGCCTGCAAAGCGTTGAGATAATCTGTAACGTCAAAATTAATGCAAAAGGCAGCAATCACTTCACCTTGTTCATTGCGAATAAAAATAGTGGAGGATTTGATCTCCCTGCCGTCATCCGTAATTGTCTTGAAGGCATATTTGTCTTTAGCCTCATTGCCATGATTAACAATTTCCTTGATGACGGCATCGGTAACCGGAGAGCCGAGTTGACGATTCGTAACGTTACCGGTGATGTAAACCAGCGAATGGGTGACATTTTTCAGATCGTGAATGGCTACTTCACAATTACTGCCAAACGTATTGGTAATGCCATCCGCAATTTGTTTCAGAGATTCAATTAAAAATTGGTCTTTGTGCATAATGAATTCAAAAGTTGGGAAGTTTTAATTAGCGTTGGCTCCGATTTCCGGTGCTTTACCCTGGAACATACCGCTCATCCAAAGACCTATCTCCTCTTTACTGGTATCTACTACATTCACGGAAGGTGAAATTTTACCTCTGGAAATCACCACCAGGCGATCACAGATCTCGAACAGCTCGTCCAGTTCTTCCGAAACGACCAACACGGCAGTGCCCTTGTTACGTAACTCGATAATCGACTGTCTGATCAGGTTGGCCGCACCTACATCCACTCCCCAGGTTGGTTGCGAAAGGATAAGCAGAGCAGGGTTTTGAATGATCTCCCTTCCGGTGATGAATTTCTGCAAATTGCCGCCGGAAAGACTGGTGACAGGATCATTAACATGTCCGCATTTGACCTTAAAGTCGCAAACACACTGGGCTGTAAACTCGGAAACATTTGTGTTTCGAATCAATCCAAAGCGAATCATGCCCAATCGATGGGCGGTTAATAATCCATTGCTGGTTATGGACATACCCGGAACAGCTCCACATCCGATGCGTTCTTCGGGTACAAATCCCAATCCCAGGTCCCTGCGGGCACCAGGACCCAAATGCCCGGCTTCTTTACCGCAAATCACTACCTTTTCAGGTGTTTCAGCCAGCTTCTCCCCGCTGAGTGCAGCCATCAGCTCACCCTGACCATTACCTGAAATGCCTGCAATACCAAGTATCTCTCCCGACTCCACATGAAAAGAAATCTTGTCAAGATCCGTTCCGAACCGATCATCGGCTTTGCTGGAGAGTTCGTTAACCTCCAGTTGACTATCACCTTGAAATTTCCTGGGAGGGAGAGAACATATTGGAATCTCGTGACCGATCATCATTTTTGCAAGACCGGATGCCGTTTCCTTGTCCGGCTCCGCATAACCGGTAACTTTGCCGCCACATATGATGGTAGCCTTGTGACAGAGTTTTTGAATTTCATCAAGTTTATGGCTGATGTATAAAATGCTGCAACCTTCTTCAGACAGTCGTCGCAAGGTTTCAAACATTTTTTTTACGGCCTGTGGTGTTAAAACGGATGTGGGCTCATCCATGATGAGTAATTTGGGTTTCTGCAGAAGGCAACGTACAATTTCCACTCTTTGTCTCAGTCCCACGGTAAGCGAGTGAACCAGTCTCCTGGGGTCGAGTGGTAACCCGTATTGTTCGGAAACTTCTTCAATACGGGCCGACAAAGCCGGAATATTTTTTTCACCATCCATTGCCAGTGCGATGTTTTCAGCAACTGTCAAGGTTTCAAATAATGAAAAATGTTGAAACACCATGCCGATGCCCAGCTTTCTTGCAAAAGCAGGGTTATTGACGTTAACAGGTTGGCCTTCCCAAAAAATCTGGCCGTCGTCCGGTTTTGTAACACCGTAAATAATTTTCATCAGGGTGCTTTTACCAGCCCCGTTTTCGCCGAGTATGGCATGGATCTCACCGGGAAGAACCCTTAAATTGACGGCATTATTCGCCATAACTGCAGGATACTTTTTGGTGATATTGACTAATTCCAGCCGGGGAGTGTTTTCCATGGGAGAGATTCGACCTTTATTGCAAGGAGTTTGTGAGTATTTCCTAAATCCAAGGGTTGTAAGGCGATCGTTTTGTTTTTTGTCCGAATCAACAGCTTGTGTACCGCTGCCGACGGTGAATCGGCTAAGCTTGATCCACCGTGTAATCATAAGATCACAAGTTTTGAACGATCGCCTTGCTTCCTATTTATTTCGGTAGTTGTCCCTGAACACCGTTTACATAGTAATTCATGTTAAGCAATTGTTCGTCGGTTAGCACTATGCCTTCTTCAGCCACTACCGTGCCATCCTGGGCTTTTATCGGTCCAGTGAACGGGTGAAATTTTCCAAAAGCGATCTTGGCTTTGGTGCGGTTCACCTGTTGCTTGGTTTCCAGAGGCACAGCATCGTTGAGTGGGGCGATTTTGATCATACCTTCCTTAATTCCGCCCCAGACCTGGCTTGATTTCCAGTTACCCGCCAGCACGTCCCCGGCCACTTTGGTGTAAAATTTATCCCAAACATGCATGGTTGCGGTCAAGTGAGCTTTCGGACCGTATTTGGACATGTCGGAATGATAAGCCACTGCAAAAACCCCCTTTTCTTCCGCAACCAATGTTGGAGCTGTGGAATCTGTGTGGTGGGTTACAACATCGGCGCCCTGAACGATTAACGTTTCCGCTGCTTCACGTTCTCTTCCCGGATCAAACCAGGAGTTTACCCAGATAACTTTTACTTTTACATCGGGATTGTTCTTTTGGGCACCAAGGGTAAAGGCATTGATCCCTCGAATGACTTCGGGAATAGGGAAAGCGGCCACATAACCCAAGACCTTGGATTTTGTCATTTTACCGGCGACCAGGCCCGTCAGGTAACGTCCTTCATAGAATCGGCACATGTAAGTTCCGACGTTAGCTGCGGTTTTATAACCGGTGGAATGTTCAAAAAACTTTTTTGGAAACAAGCGGGCAACTTTGAGTGTGGGATTCATATAACCGAACGACGTGGCGAAAATCAAGTCGTGTCCGCTTTGAGCCAGGTCTCGGATAACACGTTCCGCTTCGCCGCCTTCCGGCACATTTTCGATATATTTGGTTTCAACCTGGCCGGGGTAGGCATTTTCCAGGGCAATTCTGCCGAGATCATGCTGATAGGTCCAACCGGCGTCACCAATCGGGCTGACATAAACAAATCCGACCTTTAGCTTTTCCTGGGCTACTCCGCTGATACCGATGCCGAGTGCCAGAACTGAAAAAATTGCTGCTTGAAACAGTTTTTTAAACATTTCTCTTCTCCTTAATCGTTATTATGATTCCGGATGAAAAGCCGTTCCCAGGGAAGCGGGCGCATTCAGCCGGATTGTGTTGATATCTCTGGAAATGAATACCAAAACAACAATGGTTGCCAGGTAAGGCAACATTGAAAGGAATTGTGACGGGATATCGATGCCAAATCCCTGAATATGGAACTGAATGATGGTCACGCCACCAAACAAATAAGCCCCGGCCATTACTCTTGCGGGACGCCAGGTTGCAAAAACAACCAATGCAAGAGCCACCCAGCCTCTGCCGGATGTCATGCCTTCAACCCACATGGGAGTGTAGGCAATGGCAAGATAAGCACCACCAATTCCTACCATGGCGCCACCAAACAATACGGAAAGATAGCGAATGGTATTTACGGAAAAACCCAGGGCATGTCCGGATTGCGGCGACTCTCCTATTGCCCTGAGGATTAACCCGGGTCGACTTTTATACAGGAACCAGTTAAGTGCTCCAAACAATGCGAATGACAAATATATCAATATATCAAAGGAAAAAATCAGTCGTCCAAGGATGGGAATCTCGCTTAATAAAGGAAAATGGACTTTTGGCAAGGCTTCCAAGGCTATACTGGTATACTCCAATCCAATAAAAGCGCTCAGTCCAATACCAAAAATAGTCAATGCCAGCCCTGTGGCAACCTGGTTTGCCATCAATGTGATGGTAATGAAAGCAAAAATCAATGCCATCAAAGCTGCCGCAGCCATACCTCCGATAACCGCCAACAACAGGCTTGCCGTTTTTGCCTTGACAATGAAAGCGGTGACGGCGCCAACCAGCATCATTCCTTCCACTCCCAGGTTTAACACACCCGATTTTTCCGTTATCAATTCTCCCAGGGCCGCATAAACCAGTGGCGTACCAGCAGCAATCGCCGCAATAAAGATGGAAATGATGGTATCAGAACTCAAGAAGCCTCTCCGGTAAAGATATGTATTGTTTGATTATCGCAATTGGTATTGGATCACCTGGATTTTCCTGTCAGCCTGGATTCGCCTGTTGCGGCATTAAGCTCCGGCGATGCTCGGTTTTTTCCAGGATTTGATTCTGATTCGATAGTTCACCAGCAAATCAGTTGCTAAAAGGTAAAACAACAACATTCCCTGGAAAATCCCTGTTACCGCGGAAGGTAAATCCAGGTTCATTTGTCCCGATTCACCACCCAGGTACAACAGTGCCATTAACAGGCTGGAAAGTAAAATACCCAGTGGATGCAAGCGCCCGACAAAAGCAACAATAATTGCGGCGTAACCATAACCGGGAGAGACCTGTGGCAGAAGTTGTCCGATAGGTCCGGATATTTCCATAACACCAGCCAACCCTGCTGCCATTCCACCGGAAAGCAGTCCCACCCAGACCAATGACTGATGTTTAAATCCGGCATAGTGGGCAGCCTTGTGGGCTAATCCGGCGACCTGAATCTGGTAGCCGATAAAACTTTTTAAAAGAAATATCCATCCGACCAGAACAAAAAGCAGGGAGACAAGAATACCAACATGAAGCCTGGTTCCATCCATCATGATGGGAAGTAGTGCCGATGGCTCGAAAAGCCTGGACTGGGGAAAGCCATACCCTGTCGGGTCTTTCCAGGGGCCGTGAACCATATAGCTGAGCAACAAAAGGGCTACATAGTTCAGCATCAGACTAACCAGTATTTCATTAGTATTGAAGCGGGTTTTTAATAAAGCGGGGATGGAAGCCCAGGCCATTCCTCCCAAAGAGCCCGCGATGAACATAAGGGGAATGATATAAAAGCCATCGCTTTGGAAAAAGTATAACGCGATTCCACCACCGGCTATTGCTCCGACAGCGAGCTGCCCTTCCGCTCCAATATTCCAGATGTTCGCTCGAAAACCAATGGCAAGTCCCACGCCGATTAACATTAACGGAGAGGCTTTTATCAGCAGTTCTCCCAAACCGTAAAAATCGTTAATCGGTTCAATGAAGAAGGTATGGAAGGCAACCAAGGGATTTTTCCCGAGAATGGTAAAGATAATTATACCACTGACTGCCATTAACAAGGCAGAAACCAGGGGGGACCCGTACTTCATGAAATGGGAAGGCCGAGGTCGGGGTTCGATCTGCAAACGCATCAATTACCTTCTCCCAGGCTTTTTTCTACGGCACTGACTATGCTTTTGTAACCAGTGCAACGACAGATGTTTCCGGCGTGTTCCCGGCAAATATCATCCCTGGTTACTTTTTGGCCTTTATGTTTTTCCACAAATGAAGTTGAAGCCATGACAAAACCCGGCGTGCAGAATCCACATTGAACGGCGCCTTCCTCAACATAGGCGTTTTGTACCACGGATAGTTCTCC
>JANQLH010000177.1 GCA_028280735.1 SAR324 cluster bacterium
TACTCGAATTCGCAGAATCAATATCCCAGCAAGATCCAACATTCCGCACAACATCACTATTCACTCGGTTGACGGCCAATGAGGCTTTGAAGCAGTTACGGAAAGCCGGTTTTGAGGACGAAGTAATTCCATCTCCAAAAACAATGGCGAATTTTCTCAACCGAAATGGATATCGGCTACGCACTGTACTCAAAGCCAAACCTTTAAAAAAAACCTGAGACGGATGCGATATTCGATAACATCAAAGAAAAGGATGAATTATGTTGCCAAGAAGGGAACACCAAACGAATGAGTATGGATTGCAAGGCCACTGTAAAAATCGGTGAGTACTCTCGTGGTGGAAAAACTCGGGGCAACAACCATGCTGTTGATCATGACATGGGTTGCACAGAAAAATATGTCCCGTTTGGAATAGTTGATCAGGATAGTGGGGAATTACATATCACGTTTGGAAGTTCTGCCAAAACAAGCGACTTCATCATGGACTGCCTGTATGATTGGTGGAATTCCTTGTCAATAAAAGAGCGCGACTCAATAGACCTTCTCCAGCTTAAAGCCGATAACGGTCCGGAAAGCAATGGTCAACGAACTCAGTTCCTCAAACGAATGGTTGATTTCGCTGACCATATCGGAAAGCCTATACAACTACTCTACTATCCCCCCTACCACAGCAAATATAACCCTGTGGAGCGATGCTGGGGAATCTTAGAAAAACATTGGAACGGAACCCAGTTGGTTGATGTAGACACCATGCTTGGATGAGAGCGATCACGATAATCCATGGAGAAGAGATCACGTTAAATTAGGGAGATGATTGCTTTGTTACCCAATTCGCCTATCCAAGGATTCTTTTTACCTTTGCCATTGTTCGGATTAAGTATTTTTCCTGTTTTTTAGGTCCATTATGATTTCTCCAGTCTTGTCTTTCCATACAAATTCGTTTCATGATTTCCGATTCGGCAACGCCTCTGCGATAAAGTGCCAGCGCATATGCAAAATCAGTGGCTGACTCATCAGCTTTGTAATAGTCGGTACGGGCAATGGATATTGTTTGACACACTCCCCCCCGGGGTTGATGGGGAAGAATAGGCCTGACTCTGGCTGGTGAAACGCTCACCGGGATGTTGGCAGTGTGCTTCCAATCTACCCAGATCAGCTTTGCCAAGGGATAGAGGCCTGACGATGTTCTATGTTTTTGTTTTCGATTTCTGAACCCGGGGCAACGCCCCCATCTGTTGTTCGGATCTGCGCCGGGGTCACTGTTCATTTTCTGAAGCCAATATCTCTTTTCATCAAGCCCCAATGGCCGTGACGAGTGTATCCAGACCTGATAATTACCGGGAGAAGTTTCCACAACCAATCTTCCGGCTTTAAAGATCTGTGCTTTTTTATGCTGACGCCCCAGCAAACACCCGTCCAGATCATCGACAAGCAAATAATAAGGTTCAACACTCTGATCCGGTTTGATAAGAACATGTCGGCCATTGGCGTTTTCGGCTTTCAGATAAGGGATTGATTTTGAGTCATACTGGACAAACCATCGGCCTTTTTTTTCATCAAGGACTGCGATTCGTGCATGGCCATTGAAGAATTTGCCAAGTTTTTGGAAGATTAATTCCATGGGAGATGGCGGAAGTACATTCCTGCACTTCCGCCGGATCTGTGAGATTATCGGGTTGGTTTGGGGGAAGGCTTCAAAGAGAAGACTTCTATGAAAAGCTTTTCATCCAATTGTGATAACTCTTTTCGAAGTCCAACTGCGAGTAGTTCAGCGGCCATATTCGTGAGGACCCGCAAATTTCCGCCACAATGATCAACAAGGGCTGTAATCAATGGTTGGGTCATAAGCTGTGGCGCACCAGCTTGATTCAAGCTGTGCTCCATATAATCCAGCAACCCTTCCCGGGTATAGGGTTCGAGTTTGAGCCGGCTTTGTATCCGGCTGCCCAACGCAACCAATGCAGTCGCTCTGAACCGGTCGGGCAGGCGGCTGTCTCCACAGAGGATCGTGGTCAACAGGTTCCGGGAGTCAAAATCCATACTGTTGAGCATCCGCAGTTCATTCAGGCATTCGGTAACCATTTCCTGGGCTTCATCAATGAGAAGTACCGGTCTGAACAGGGTTGTCTTAATATGATGTTTCCATCGCTCCCGGAGATCTTTGAACCCTCCGTACCGGTTGGCTGGACTCAGATTAACGCCGAACAAAGAGCCCAGTTCACGGTAAAAGTCCCCGAGACTGCTTTGAGGACGCTCCATGACACCAACCACCACTTCATCAAGTTTACCGAACTGATGCGCGATCATTTGAAGCACCTTGGATTTACCGAGACCAGGCTCACCGCAGATCAATGCAAACCCTCCGGTCATAGCAATGTTCTCCAGACGAAAAACAAAATGATCCATTTGAGGAGGACGCCATAATGAGTCAACTGGGATATCAGGCCTGAACGGGTTCCACTTCAGGCCGTAATAGGCTAATAATTGCTTTGAGTTCTTCATGGATTTCCTTTCACGTTACGGGAAGATAGGCTGCCGGCATGCCTGTCTGGGCATAGTCCGAGAGAAGTTTCCTAAGCAGAGCCGGTTCAGATTCTTTTAACTGCTCATTTGGTGGCTTGATGGTTTCGGGTATCGATTTTACCCGTCGGCACCCGGAAGCGTTACTGATTTTGTCCTGGGGATAAATAACGGCAAGTTTGGCCCCGGTTCTCTTGTCCACCAACCAGGCCATGGATTTGTCCCAGGAGCAAAAGCATAGATGAAGCTGCTTTATATGGTTAAACCGTGAAGGGATTTCAAATCGGATTCCGTTGATGGAGACTGTCCCATCAGACTGGCGTTGTTGCCTGGCTTCGCACACCGTAAAGCAAAACTGCAATTCATCCGGCGCTGGCGCCGGGCGCGACACATCTTTGCTGTCAAGCATACGCTGGATGGGTGGCATGTTGATTTCATCATGGCGTTTCTTATTATATTCCATTTCCACCCAGGCCTGGCTAGCGTTGTTCAAATAGTCGAGAGTCAGCGGGTCTATTTTTGCCATCATGGCTAACAGTCGGCCCTCAAGCTGCCCCCAGAAGCTTTCCTGCTTCCCGTTTTGATAGGGCGAATAAGGCAGGGTTGTTTCATGGCTGATACCGTACCGTTTAAGGCCATTACACGTCTCATGGGCGATCATGGCAGAGCCGTTATCGGTCATCAGGGCACGGGGAAGGCCCCGTTTGTAAAAAGCCTGGGACAGCCCATGGATGAGAACCTCGGTGGTTTCATTCAAATACCATTGGATATGACAACACAGGCGAGAGTGGTCATCAAGAATGCATAATGCCTTGGGAGTGTGCCATTGCCCCGCCGCATCCACCACACGCCGGCTACCGTCATGAAAATCAAGATGCCACAGTTCGTGGGCATTTTGTGCTTCATAACTGCGTATCTCGTAATTTTCAAATCTTGCCAAAGCGGCTTTCCGGCCGGGCGAACATTTTTTATTTGAAGCCTTTTTCCGCCATCCCCTTTCAACCATGCGTCGCCTCACACTTGCATAGGATGGCGCCGGATCTTTGATGTTACGTTCAGCTATCTCGGCGGCCAGATTATCCGCATGGAGTTTATAACTCCAATGTGGATAGGTGGTGTACTGTTTGCCCAAAAGCCGGATGATAGTTGGAGACAATGCTTTTGATCTGCCAATGTCACAACGAACTTTACGAGCCAGGGCCAGGATGGGGTCCCGACCGTTTTTGGCTTTATAGTACCAGCTTTCGATCGTTGAAAAATGAAAATGGGTTAATTCGTGTGTAATGGGGTGCCGATATAGTTGCCGGGATAGTTTTTCGATCTCGTCTTGCAACTCCCCCTTTGCCGGAGGCCTGGCCAACAATCCACCGACAACAGAAAATCGAAATAGTGCCCATGGGTCTGCCGGGCTCTGAGATTTGCTGCTCATTTGTCTGGTTCCTTTCTTTTCCTGGTTTAATGAAGCGACTAAAACGTGGATAAAATCCGGAACCAGGTATTAATCCATCTGATTTGTAAATTCGATGACCATCCTCTGCGTGAAATTACCCAGCCCTTATTTTTTGGTGACTTTCGGACTGGCCGGATAGAAAAATCAAACAGCTGACAAGTGCCTCAGTTGCACAGGACTTAAGGCTCAAGTAGTAGTTGATAAGATTTGACGGCAAATCTGTGTTGTTCACACTGGCGGATACCTGTCCCCGAAGCATCTTCCATAGTTTGCTTGTCGGAAAGGTGTCATGAAAATACATGATCCATCGTTTGATCGTCTGCCGAGAGATGCCTGTGGCAGTTGACAGTCTCAGAAAGGTGTCTGGCAAATGACCGTTTTGCCAGTCTGAGACGATACTCAGAATCACTGAAAACCAGTATACCTTTCTGCCAAGGAATCTGCATGAAGGGCACTGCCGCCTCTTACGACAGCCTTCTTTGCCGCAGCAGAGACTAAATTGAAGAAAGTAGTCTTGCGTTACACCTTCTGGCTCCCCCCTTGGCTTACGATAATAGTTGCTAAAATGGAGAGGGCCGCCACAGTGCTGACAAGGCTCTTTTTTGAGCTGTTCTGCGGCTTTCTTGTCGATGGTGTATAGACGATAAAAAAGACTTTTCTTTTTGAAATGTTCTGATAGCATATTCCTGCCCTTTATTGTTTAGGGGATGGGCAGGAGTTCCCGGATTATTTGCAAGATAATGGGGGGAACTTCTGCCCCAACCCTGGCATTTCTTGCAAATTTTCTTTAATTTTTCCATGATTTTTTGTGATCAGTCTCATGGATGGGCAAAAACCATGACATGGAAAGGGATCAACCCTATTGTAACTCTTAGTCAAAACGTATATCAAAAGGGCGTCTCTCTTTCCAAAAAGGAAATGCAGAAAGTTGAAGCAAGGCTGGAGCGCAATCCTTCATTGCCAAAATGGGATATCCTGATCAGGCCAGCATGATTTGATGGGTATATCCTTTTTTACAAATCACCTAAGGAATAGCCTTGTCCTGCAGACTTTCCCGGATTTTGTGTCGGTGTGAAAACTACGTATTTTGAGCGGTTTGCTTGCGTTTTCACCCGATCCGGAAGCCCATCGCCGGACGAAATGGTTGGTACTACCTAAGCGAATAGTTTTCCCGGTTTTGAGATAAAAAATATTGTGCATACCGTAACCCAGTTCGATCCTTGTTGTAGCGGATCGGGTACTTCAGGTTGACCAGGGAAATGTTCGAAGTTTAACGGCAAAAAGTTTCAATCCTTATTGTAGCGGATCGGGTACTTCAGGCTCCAGGTCCCTGAGTTTGAACCCGTCATCCAGGGAGTTTCAATCCTTATTGTAGCAGATCGGGTACTTCAGGGATCTCACGGACGGATGGGGGCAGTTCCTCCCACTCGTTTCAATCCTTATTGTAGCGGATCGGGTACTTCAGGT
>JANQLH010000282.1 GCA_028280735.1 SAR324 cluster bacterium
GATCGTTATAGAAAAAGCAGCTTTTCAGCATGCCTGTTTTTTCCTTTACCGAATTCAACAGGGAACATAGGCTACCAGCCGAACTGCTTTCCAGAATGCTTAATGTCTTTTTTCTTCTTTCCAACAAATGAACAATAACTTCCTGTATGGATTCGCCTTCACTGGCAACTTGATCATTGAGCAGTTTTTTAATTTTATTTTCGGCCAACTCGAGCGCTTCAAAAGCCGATTCATCCCTGATGGAAAGTTTAACCTCTACTATGGCTGTACTGGCTCTAAACCCAAGTTCAATGTGCTCCCAGGTTTCTTCAGGTAGTTCTTGGTCGATCAATTGCTGGATTCTCGATTCACCTGTACCAATAATTTTCAGCTTCTTTGTCACCAATGCTGGATTTACCGGGAAATTGGATACGATATCGGGAAGTATGGTTTCCTTCAGCATTGTCTTCATTTCCCGAGGCACGCCCGGAGTAAAATAAAACGTTCCGCGATTGATGCGGGCTTTAAAACCAACGGCGAGTCCAACAGGATTAGGAATTACTTCAACACCTTCCGGAAGCATGGCCTGCTTTCTTAAATGCTTGAAATAATTTAGACTGTCTTTTGAGAACGATCGACCATACCTGTTTTTTATATTGTCCACAGCAGCCTTGTTTTCCACCAATGGTCGTTTTGTTATGACTGATACGGCCTCTGCCGTAAGATCATCCACCGTTGACCCCAAGCCTCCATTCACAACAATAACGTCAAAGGATTTGGATAAGTTTTCCAATGCATCAACAATGGTTGACAGATCATCACCAATGACCAGTTTTCTATCGATCTTTATCCCTGCAGGCAAAAACTCCCTCGCAATAAAAGTCGAATTGCTATCCACGATATCACCGGAAAGGATTTCATTGCCTGTCAGCAGTAATGCAGCTTGAATGTCAGGTTTACAACATTTCATGATTCTTTTAATTTGTTTTGAGTAAAAGGATCTCAAAGAAATTTTGAGAGCATTATGATAATTAACGATCAGCCGGCGTAATCCGTCAGGATACCTTGACTCCTTCAGTTATCGCAATGATTTTTAAGAACACTTCACCTCAAATCTCCGGAGATTTGATACTTATCACTAATAAGCAACGGCCGGCTGTTCACCTTATATTTTAGTCAAATCAAACATGGAACATAAGCTTAAACTTGGCATTATTGAAGTTTTGAATGTATTGCCGATTCATTACGGTATTTTGAAGAATATTGTGACACCCCCCTGTAACATCGTCAGAGGAAAAGTGACCGAACTAAACAATGCCCTGGCCGAAGGGGAAATTGATATTTCGGTGGTTTCCTCGTTCGAATATGCCAGGAATTTTCATCTGTATTATGTTTTTCCAAATCTCTCCGTTGGAGCTGACGGTCCTGTTAAATCGATTTACCTGTTTTTAAAAAAACCATTGGAAGAACTGGACAACGATACAATTAAACTCACGGCATTCTCGCTAACCTCTGTCCATCTGATCAGGTATATCTTACAGGACTATAACGTTAAATTTACGCAAAAGCCGACCGATGATGCTATTGGTGAACTTTTAATTGCGGATGAAGCAATCCGAAGGTTTTACTCAAGGCAGGACCCTTATGTGTACGACCTTTCAGAACTTTGGAATCAAAAAACAGGCTTACCTTTTGTGTTCGCCTTGTGGATCTGCAGAAGGGACGTTTTCGAACGCTACCCTGAACAGGTGCTTGAGACCTACCATGCTCTCATCGAATCCAAAAACCGTTCAAGAGATCTTTATAACCAAATGGCATCGGATGGATATGAGGGGGTTTTTCCGGACGCCCGTAGTTGTGAAAATTATCTTAGAAACATTCATTATGAATTGTCGGAAAAGTACCAGGGAGGATTCCTATACTTTCAACAGAAACTATTACTGCTTGGCAAATTAAAACAAATTGCCCCCATTGAGTTTATACCCTTGGATTAGTTCCTAAATTCGATTGCGTTAACAGTCTGCTTTCAATGATGAAAACAGACCTCAATCCAACTTAAAAAGAGTCATATAATCAGAAATTTACAAAAAATCATAGACATTTCCCAGCTCCCTACATATAATGGTTTGTTTACAATAAATTTCTAATATTTTCTTAAGGCCCCCTCAATTTATCATTCCACGGTAATCCAAAAATGAAAGACCTCAACCTAACCAGAAATATCGGGATTTCTGCCCATATCGACAGCGGTAAAACCACACTGACAGAAAGAATATTATATTACGCCGGAGTTATTCACAAAATTGAAGAAGTACGCGGGGGCGGCTCTGGCGCTACCATGGACTATATGGATTTGGAAAAAGAGAAGGGGATTACAATTACCTCCGCTGCAACAAC
>JANQLH010000192.1 GCA_028280735.1 SAR324 cluster bacterium
ATTGGTGGAAGTGAACAATTATGGGCATCACCAGGTGAATTAGCTGAAACAGCTCAAACACAGGCTTCAACGTTAATGAAAATATCCGATTCAATGAGAGAAATTGAAGCAAAGACCAAACTTAATAGTGAGAACGCTGCAAAGGCAAGAGAAATAGCAGCAAACGCCCTCAACATGGTTCATAACGGACAGGATAAAATGGAAGAGATGCTGCGATCGATTGGGGAGATAAACGAGACCAGTAAAGAAGTGACGAAGGTCGTTAAAGTTATCGATGAAATTGCCTTTCAGACCAACCTGCTGGCATTGAACGCTGCCGTAGAAGCGGCACGTGCCGGCAAGTATGGTAAAGGGTTTGCTGTTGTTGCCGAAGAGGTCCGCAGTCTGGCAGGCAGGAGTTCCAATGCGGCAAGGGATACCACTGAGTTGGTGCATAATTCCGAAAGACAACTGGATAACGGGGTCAGCCTTGCAGATCAAATGGCTGACATGCAGAAAAGCATAGTGACAAGTGTGGAAAAAGTGAACTCCTTAATTGAAGAAATATCCATTTTATCAGCCGAACAGAGTACTGAAATCAAAGATATCAATGAAGGCCTGGTTGAAGTAAATAATGTTGTGAGCAGCAACTCAACACTAACCTCAAAAACAGCCAACTTGTCTCACCAACTGGCAGATAAAGCCATGGAATTAAAACAAACCATGCATCGTTTTACCTTGACCTTGGCAAAGTCTGACCCGTTTTTTGTCCCAAAGGATGCTAACTGAGACCGTTATCATAAAGCCGGCAAAGCTGAGCATTTAAGGATTGAAAACCTGTCAAATCAAGATTCAGGTTGCTTGATACGGTAATCACGGATGATCAACCGGGAAAAGATAGGCGTACAAACCTTGCAGGCGTTTAATTCTATATAAATTGACACAGTTAAGGGCACTTTCTTAAAATGCAGGCAGTGGTTTTTTTTCAAAACCACTGATTGATAGATTTATGGTGCTATTTTCTTTAAAGATTTTTTGAAGATTAGATTGCTAATTAAGAAGGAGTCTTAAAAATGAAAAAGTCACTGTTGTTGTTTTCCACTCTTTTTGTTCTGGTGCTTGGGGCATGCGGAACGCACATTCCTGCACATATGGTTCTGAATGAAAATCCCCCGGGGATAGTTGCCAACGATTCCAAGGCAATCTTGGTGGTTACAAGAGAGCAGACATCGCCTATGGCTTACGGTTCCGGTGCGGATGTGAATGTTTTTCTTGATGATGATTTTATAGGCCAAACCACCTGGTACAGTTATTTTGTGAAACTGGTTGATCCTGGCCGACATTATGTTTTTTCATATGCCATAGCACCGATGCAGGCAGCCCCCATATCAACCGTGCGATTTGATTTTAATGCGGGTAAAATTTACTATTTGCGTCATTCGGTCCGAACTCCGCCTATGGCTTTTACCACCTTCACAACAACTGAAGCGGTTTCACCTGATGAAGTCAATTTTGCCGATTTAAAATATCTTGAATTCAACTCGTTACCGGGATCACTATTGATACCGGATGCCGATAAAGAAGCGGCGATCAGAGATTTTGACAACAATCCGGAGAAATTCAGAAATATTCTTGACTACAAGGGATATTGATTTAGTGTCTGAAAGGAGAATGACTAAATCCTTATCCGGCCTTGTGACAGAATTAAAATTTAGCTTGGAGATTAACCTGTTGTCAGCCTTCGGTTTTCGGTGTGCCAGCATGCAATCTTACAATGTTTAGTAAAAAAACCGGCTGAGAGCTGATCCCTGATAGCACCAAGCATCGATCGGGGTGACAAGTGTGATGCATTGTCTATAAAAATAGAAAAACGATAAATTTTACTATTGTGACACAGTCTGCAAGCCCGGAATGAAAAAGCTCCAAAATCACAGCATGATATGCAAAATGTTTAATTATGACACAGTCTGTAAGGGTGGCATCTTTCTGATCTCGCCAAATCTTCTGATTCACATCATCAATCCGGCATTCGGGTAGGATCTTCGAGATCCTACTCGGTACCAAAAATTTGAAAGAGATAGAATTTGTAGAATGGCCTTTCTTAAAATTCAAGCTTGAAGATCGCGTATAGCTTTGAAGTCAGGAGAGATGAATTAATTGTGTTATCACCTGATTGAGCATTTCCTTCGTCATCGACCGGTTGCCAGATATATTCTGAACCAGCGCCCACCTGCAGTTCCATATGCACTACCGGAAAGCGAAACCTGATTTCGGGGTGGAATCCGGTGCCGATGATGAAGTTGGAACTGTCCGTATTGAAGCGTTCTGTTCTGGCAACTGTAGTGCTTCCTGAAAGACTCACGATTCCCAAACTGAAATCGTAATTAAATCCGGCGTCAACAAAATCATTTATCTGCCACCCCTGGAAGAATTCCAAATCCAGCATGTGATACCCTACATTCACATATTCGGTTCCGCTTTTTTTACCGGGAACATCACCAGTGTCCCATTCCACCCTAAATCGTTTCCAATTATAATAAACACCGGATTCACGGAAATTCAGCTCTTGTTCGTTTTTGACTACTCTGCGCAAACCCAGTCTGAAGTTCAGAGATTCAATTGTTTGGTCCAGTTCATACTTCTGATTTTGATAATCAATTGTTTCCTTTTGCTCTTTTTCCCCGGAAGCGTATGAGAGTTGTAACAACAAAGGGTTGTTTTTATAAGAAGTTTTAAACGAAATAGATGCTCCCAATTGCGAAATACGCTGGTTATCCAAAACATCATCCAGGTTAGCCATCGATTCTTCGGCAAACAGATTCAGATTAGCCAAACCATTGCCGGCTTCCGCAGGTTTCGTCAGCTTGAAGTCTTCCATTAATTCTGCAGGCAGGCTGGAAACTTCATTCCGCGGGGAAGTAGCAGATGTTTTACTCGCAACGGTTTTTGAAATATCCCTTTTTTTAATAAAATAGTACTGGCCCCATTCATCACGGCTGTTCGGCAACCTATCGTAAGTTGGGGTTTGGTTGGATAGTTTGACAACAGAAGGTTGCAGGCTGGCAAACAATTCATCGACACTCAAGGGAGTATTTTTGGGTTGGTTGCGCAATATATCAATAAATACGCCGGCAAACACAGAATTATCTCCACCTCCACCATCAGCTACAGGCTCCAATCCACCTGCAGTAATCAACTGGCGGCTTCGTTTTTCATAAAGCTGCCTCATTCCTTCTTCGACAACACCTCGCTTTTCATGGTTGTTTAAAGCCCCGCCAAAACAAGAGTCGACGATAAATAAGGTGTGTAATGAGTTTAATGCCTTGATTTTATTAAGAATGAAATCCGTGTAGATCCATGTCTTAGGCGATTGCTCTCCATCACTGGGAATCCAGAAGTACTCCCCATCTTCGTCCACCCAGCCGTGACCTGCATAGTAAATCAAAAGATTGGTTCTGTCCGAGGTCTTCTTTTTTATAAAACTAATGGCATCCAGCATTTGCTGGTAAGTGGCGTCCGGCAGTAAATGGACATTGCCCTCATCAAAAGAATAGTCGTGGATAAGAATGTTTTTAAGTTCGCTTATGTCGCTTAAAGGAGTGTTCAGGCTTTTCCAACCGGAATCTTTTCCGTAATTTTGTATGCCGATCAGTAATGCAAGATTACTTTCCGGTGAATAGGCTGATTCTATATGGTTTCGGGTGTTGCCTAACTCCTGTTCGATTTGTTTGGGGGAAGAGGAGGCATAGGCTTCATGATGTAATTCCAAAAGCCAGGAATTACCGGTCTGCTTATAGGCTTTTTCGAACAGATAAGCCGAGCGAGCGGGATTGTTTGCTTGTGAATACCAGACAGCTGAAGCAACCAGGTTTTCTGCAGGAATGGTTTCATCGCGATTAAGCACGACCTTTTCCCAAATTTTTTCGAAATATTGTTCTGCCTGATCTGTAGCTGGGTTTAGCCCTCTCGGTTTGGGGACTGCAATCATCTGCATCGGAGTCTTGAGTCTTAACACCAGCGCTTTTAAATTGCAGGAAAAAAAATCTGATTTAGCCTTGGCGATGCTATCAGGATTTTCAAAATCCTTTATCGTGTAACTTCCTGGTTTATCAAGTAAAAGGCAGCTGATTTCATCCTGGTTGCGAAGCTTGAAAAACACACCGCTATTCTGACCTATTGTGACATCTTTCATTCCCCAACGTACCTCTCCGTAGCGATACAATTCCGTGAGTTGTGTACGATTCTCAGCGCTTGATTTTTCACTGTCGAGCAAACAAACCAGTATGATGAGACATGAGATTTTAAGAAGCGATGAAAAAGTCATGGCTAAAACGGTTTAATTAGTATTCGCAAGATCTTGATTTAAAGGTACTTCAAGAATGGTATGCCACTCGGAGTCGATTTCCAGCTGTTCGAGTTTCCAGTTTTTGTCGGGAAACATCAGTGATAATCTTTTTTTCAGATTTGCAATCCCTTGCCTGCTACCCGGCACCGAAAGTAATTCCGAGAACGAATTTGAAATGCAAAAGTTGACCAGGGAGCGCTCAATTGTCATTTCAATCCTAATAAACGGATGTGCGGACTTTTCGGAATCAACCAATGCTTTAGTGTATTTGAAGGCATTTTCTGCCAGCGGGAAAAACAGTTTCCAGGGAAGCCGAACATTCTCCATTTGAGTCGCTGCAGCAGGAGAAGAGTTGTACCTGAGCTCTATTCTATTGCCCAATTTCAGGTTCTGCAACTCAAGATAGTTTATTGTATAATCCCATTGTTCCCGCAACGGGTACCATTGTTGCGGATGGTGTCGCAGATCATCCAGCAACAGGGTTGAATAGTCGAGGATATAACGATCAACATCTGCATCTTTTTTTCTTACAAGATATCGAATGTGTTCCAGGGCATTAAAAACGCTGTGCGAGTGAAATCGATCCACCAGTCCGTTAAAGCGTTCTTTTTCCAGTTGATATTTTAATTCAAAACTCTCCAGTTTCGCTGATACCTGCTGATAGCGAAGACAGTAGATACTAAAAATCAATAATGACAAACTGGGTAAAATGCAGGGAATTTCCAGGAGGTAAAGTGCAAATCCCAACGCCGCACCCAGGTTCCAAAGTATCACAAACAAAAGCGATAACCAGAAATGAACAAATGATGTGCTGTTCCAACTCAGAACCGCTATGCATGCCATTAAGAGAAGGAGTGCAAGTATTATCGATCCTAAAGGTACCGTTTCAATAAAGGTGTTGCTCAGAGCCATATCCAGGACAAGAGCGGCAAGCTCCAAATCGGTGACTCGAAGGTGGGCGTCAATGGAAGGTTGTGCAGCAGAATGGCTTACCGGTAACCGGTAGGTCGGGTACAGGCCGGAAAAGTTGGTTCCGACCAAAAACAAGGCGTTTTCTGCCAATGCACCTTTGGCTATGGTTTTTAAATCGGAAGCCGAGAGTGTAGTCCACGGTTTCGCGCTGTGGGGTTGGCGGAGGGAACTTGATGTGTGTTGAAAAAACAGTTTTAACCAGCCATTATCTTCAGGAAGGGATGCATGATCGAAACCGGGGATTAGAGCTGTCAGAATTTCCTTGAAAAACAGTTTATCTGTTTGAGCAGCGGACATACCCAGGCAATTGTTCTTTTTTGGATGGCTGCAGGTGTATTGAACGTCTCCTGCTGAGTTTGATTTATAAATCATCGATCCCCAACTTTTTGCGGCAGATTTGAATAACCCGGGTACAGCCAGCTGTGGGTGGTCCAGTAATATAACATTGTTCAGGGAATCAATAGTGACGGCCAATTCATTGTCAATAGCAGGACTGGATTCCTGCAAGATTATATTTAATCCTACAGAAGCAGGCTGGTGATCGGATATGTCCTGCAAAATCCCGGAAATCCACTGGTTGCTGATTGGTGAACGACAAGAGTTTTCAGGCAGGGATCTGTCGTCCAATTCGACGAGGTAAATTGGATAGGGTTGCCGGGCTAATTGTATTGGAAGCGTTTGTCTTACATCATAAAAAAAGCGCTGCCATCGGCTTTCAGCATCTTTTACCATCCGACTGAAATTTAGCAGAATGCAAGTCAAGACAATCAGACCGGCTGTGAGTAGATAAGTGATAATTTTCCTGTAATTCGCTGCTGGCTCGGAGAGTTTTGGCATGGAAGGCTTTACTTGGTTTAGGTGTTTTTTAAGTTTCGTTTCTTAAAAAAGTAATAATAAATGATGGTTTCTGGCAGTAAGTGTCGATTTATGGTCAGATTTTGTCGATTAACGGTTTCTCCGTCAACTCGATGGCTGATAATTTTTGCTGATCACCTTCCTGGCAGGGATTTATTGGTGCATAGAAACAGATAAAGGTTTTGGCAAAATCACCGGCAAATGATAGGAAAGCAGGTAGTGGAGATTACCGACTAGTCGAGAAAACAATGATCTGTTACCGGGTATGAACGGTTAAAACTGTTCTATTTAATACCTAAGCGGAACATCGCTAAACCCTTATCCGGCCGTGTGCCGGATCACGGAATTTGGCTTGAGGATTAACGGGCTGTCAGCGTTCAGCTTAAAGTCATGCAAATACACGCAACAGCCGGCTGACAGCACTAGATTTGGAAGCTTCGAACTGCTTTTAAAGCTTTTATAGGTAGGGGCAATTTGGTTTTCGTTCAACCACAATAAAACAAACAAACATTCCTTTTGAAAGTATGAACACGATCAAATCCGTAATAGTCGAAGATGAAGAGGCATCCATTTGTATTCTGAAGGATGAGTTGCTGCCTTATAAAAACATAGAGGTGATTGCAGAATTTAGAAATGGCCGAGAAGGTTTGGAAGGAATTAACAAATTAAGACCTGATTTGGTATTTGTAGATATCGAGATGCCGGGTATGGATGGATTTCAAATGTTGCAGCAACTGGAATGCAACCCCGCGGTTGTTTTTTGTACGGGGCACCAAAAGTACGCCCTGGAAGCATGGAATTACGATGCGACTGACTTTATAACAAAACCAATTGATCCCAAAAGGGTAGCCAGAGCCCTGGAAAAAGCCTTGGATGATATTCAACACAAAAGGCTGGAAACACGACTGACACAACAAAAACAATTTGCCGGTTTTATAGAGCTGCAGTGGATAGATGCCTCGGGGAAAAAGACTCGTTTTTTTGCGCCGAATGAAATCCGCTATGTTCAAGGGGATCGTGATTATTTGAAGATCTTCATCACGGACAATGTGGCAAAGGATCTTGGATTGCCGGAAAACCTGGTTACTATAAAAAAAACTATGAAATGGGCCGCATCGGAGCTGCAAAAACACAATTTTGTGCAAATCCATAAAAGCTACCTGGTTAACCTGAACAAGATCACGGAATGGAATAAGACCAATCGGGAGATTCGACTGAAATCCCTGGAATCCGCCCTGCCGATAGGTCGTTCCTATTTAAATGAGTTCCAAAAGACCTGGGAAGAACAACTCATTAACCCACCGCTCTAACCTTTCTCCCGGCTTTCAAAAAACCGCTGTGCATGACCCTATGTTACCTTCCGGGAGCATTCCTTCAAGGATGATTGCCAGTTTTCCCGCAAGGGAGCGTTTTTGCGAGCATTGTCGCAAGGAGTACCTGAACATCCACAAAATCGGTTAATTGCGAATTTGATTATTAAGCTCGTTAAGGCTCAATATTACAGGTATTAAAATGTTTATCCTTCATTGATTTTCTGGTATAATGGTCTCTGTATTCATCCTTATACCAACTGGAAGCCTTCCATTGAACAATTAAACAGGCAGGGGACGTTGAATGACGATTATAATCAAGCGAATGTTGATATTCGTGATTGGAGTGGTGGTCCTTTTTCCGGGTCATAGCTCTGCTGACAATAGAGAGCCAATAAAGATAGGTGGAACTGTCTCTTTGTCAGGCAGATACAAAGAGCCATCCGAAATGATTTATTTGGCCTTTCAAATGTGGCAGAAAGATATCAATCAAAAAGGTGGGCTGCTGGGGCGCCCGGTAAAGCTGATTTTTTTTGATGATAGGAGTGATCCCGAAGTTGCCAAAAAAAAGTATAAAGATCTCATAAACAAGGAAAAAGTCGATTTGGTGTTCTCTCCTTATGGAACACCGCTAACACTTGCAGCTTCGGAAATCAGTGAAAGGCACGGACTGGTAATGCTGGCTGTAGCAGCCTCCGGAGAAGTCATCTGGGAAAGAAACTACCAGCATGTTTTTGGCGTTTATGCCCTTGCAAACAGATATTTTATCGGTCAATTGGATTTGATGGCCCGCAAAGGTTTTCGATCAGTCGCTTTGTTGTATGATAATCAATCTCCTTTCAATGTGGATGTAATTGAAGGTGCGGAGAAATGGGCTAAACGATTCAGGATCAAAGTGATTTTCAAGGAAGGATTTAATAATCCAAAAAAAGAGTTGCCTGGTTTAATAAAAGAAATAAAAGGGATCAATCCCAAGGGTCTGGTAGTTTCCTGTTATCCTCCTGAATGTTATCTGACCTTGAAATTAATGGAGAAGTCCAATTTCAAACCAAAAGCTCTTGGATTAACCATTGCTCCTATTCATCCTGAGTTTTATGTAAAAGCGGGTTCCATGGCAGAAGGCGTGCTTGGTCCTTCCCAATGGGAGCCTGATGAACGAATTCCGTTCCCGGGAACCAAACAATTTATTAATAATTTCAGAACATTTTCGGGTAAAATGCCATCTTATCATGCAGGATCAGCCTATGCCGCCTGTCAGCTATACGAGAAGGCGATCAACAAAACCGGTTCCATTGATAACGAAAAGATTCGAAGCTATATTGCCTCTCTTGATACTGTCACTGTGATTGGTCGTTTCAAAGTTGATTCCAAGGGAAAACAAGTGGGACACAATCCTATTTTGATTCAATGGCAAAGCGGTAAAAAAGAGATTGTCTGGCCCCAGGTAATGCAAACATCAAAGCCGGTTTTTTAGCCAAACCAGGGGGGAAAATGGAAAAGGAACGATTGTCGGTTCATAAGCGCATTATATTTTGGATGCTTGTTCCCGTAATGATTGTTGGGATTGTTGTCTCCGGAGGATTGATTAAATATCTCTCCACTCCCATGAACACCTTTCTGGCCCAACAGTTTAACTCAAACCTCAGGCTGATTTCCAATCTCGGATTGCGCGTTTGCGAAGGTAATTTTAACGATCTTCTAAACTTGCGTCTTGAAGATGATTTGGAAATGAATAAATCGATGCAACGACAGGCTCTTGAGGAGATTAAAGCCTTGAGTAGTCAACTTCCGCCAATTGAAATTCTTGTGCTTAATGAAGCGGGTCAAATTCTGGCTTCGTCCCGGAACCTGGAACAAAAAAAGTTTGAGAAACCACCGGAATTTGGTGAATCCGATATTATTTCCAATTTAAGCGTCAATGATTCTCCCGTTCTTGCCCATACCCGTTATTTCCCATTTTGGGACTGGTTCATCGTAAGTTACGTCTTGGAAAGCGACTACCAAAAGCCCATAACCACGGCTAATACCATTGTTTACTTGAGCACTTTTATATTATTTGTTTCTGTTTTTGTCACCCTGGTGTTTGTTTTCCATAAACTGGTCAATCGTCCGTTAAATCGATTGATTAAAGCAACAGAAAATGTGATTGATGGAAAGCTAGAAAAGGTGGGGGAATTTGAAACAAACGAGCTGGGGAGGCTTACTTCCGCATTTAACAATATGGTGGAAAGCCTGGATTATGAAAAGGCTGAAGTCAGGCATTTGCTTGAAGAATGGCAACAATCGGAAAACAAATTTAGATCCTTGTTTGAAAACACTCCCATCGGGATCTGTGTTGTGGGGGAAGACGGGATAATATTGGAAGCTAATGAAAGCATGCGCAATATCCTGGGATATTCTAACGGGGAACTTCAACAACAGCCTGTTGAGGAGCTTTTATTGGATATTAACGAGGGCAATGATATCGAAGATGCGCTAAGAACAGAATCGCCGATTTCATATTACGAAACGACTCTTCGTAAAAAAGACCGATCATTATGTCAGGTAAGAATCACTACCACGCAATTTATTCTTAACGAAAAGAATACATTTATTGCGATGGTGGAAGATGTGTCCGGACAGAAAAAACTGGAAAAACGCTTACAACAGGCTCAAAAACTTGAAGCTGTCGGTACTCTTGCAGGTGGTGTAGCGCATGACCTTAACAATATTCTCTCCGGGTTGGTCAGTTATCCGGAGTTGTTATTGATGAAATTGCCCGCGGACAGTCCTTTAAAAAAACCAATCTCCACAATCCAGAAATCCGGTCTAAAAGCAGCGACTATTGTTCAAGACCTGTTAACTTTGGCTCGAAGAAGTGTCGAAACCAAAGAGGTTGTCAACCTCAACTCTATTATTCGAGAGTATCTTGTTAGTCCGGAATTTGAAAAACTCAAACAATATCATCCCAAAGTCACCATAGAAACATCTCTCGTTTCTGATTTGAGCAATGTTTCCGGATCACCGGTTCACTTGACCAAAGCAATCATGAACCTTGTTTCCAACG